>JAGDMB010000378.1 GCA_017860375.1 Bacteroidota bacterium
CCTGCCCTTTCCACCTATTTCAGTCATCTTTCAGATTTAACCTCTTACCGGAAAGATAATCCTGAGAAACAGCGAATTGCAGCATTAAAACAGGAAGCAACAGGCTATGCAAACCTTCATGTGGCTGTGGCACAGCAATGCGAAATTTTGAATAAGGAACTTGAGCTTGTGAGGAAACAACATGAACGGAACAAGACCATTCACCAATCCCGTACAATTTCAGATGCAGACCTCGAGAAATCGGAATCCGTTTTGCTCGCAAAAGAGTATGAATACGCGCAGTCGAAGATAGAGCTTGCCAATACCCGGCTTAAATCGGAATCCGTTTTGCTCGCAAAAGAGTATGAATACGCGCAGTCGAAGATAGAGCTTGCCAATACCCGGCTTAAGGAATCAGGAGTACAAAAGGAAATCGTCACCCTCGAATCGCAACTCAGGGAAAACCAATCGGAAAAGGAGCGAAACCTGCATGAATCCTTGTTGAATCTAAGTGCAGCGATCGCCACCTGGGAAAACCGTTACGTTTTAAAAGCCCCGGTTGACGGGAAAGTGAGTTTTTCAAAGGTCTGGAATGAAAACCAGCCGGTATCCGAAGGCGATCTTATCATGACGGTGATTCCGCAGGAACAGGGAAGGATCATTGGAAAAGTGAAACTTCCCATGGAGGGTGCCGGTAAGGTGAAGGAAGGACAACAGGTGGTGATAAAACTCGATACCTATCCCTATCTTGAATTTGGTCTGCTCAGGGGCAATGTCAGAACGATCGCAAGTGCGCCCGATGAATCGATGTACATGGTGCAGGTTACGCTTCAGGATTCTTTGCGTACCAGCTATGGAAGGACGATTGACTTTCATCAGGAGATGCAGGGCCAGGCTGAAATAATAACCGAAAACATGACATTGATGAACCGCATACTCAATCCTCTCCGCCATATTATGAGAAGACAGAAGATGATTTAAATTGACCTGCAATTCAGGCCATGTCGTATCCCAGGGAAATTATTTACAATGCCCGCGGTTTTTTCCCCTGCCGCCAATGTTCCTCGATATGCTCCAGGGTATGTCCCTTGGTTTCGGGTATAAAATAGTAACCCCATATTAATCCAAGTATCCCTACACCGGCATACAGCAGGAAGGCACCTGTGGGGGACAATATCCGAAGGAGAGTAAGGAAAGTAAAGGTAACAATGGCGTTGAATCCCCAGTTTGACAATGCGCCTATGCTCATTCCGATCCCCCTTACTTTCAGGGGATAGATCTCTGAAATGATCAGCCATCCGAGAGGGCCGAGGCTTATGGCAAAGAAAACAATGTAGAGCAGCACCAGTCCCACGGTAATCCATTTCATGGATTCACCCAGTGAATCACGGAAGGCAAAGCTGAGGGCCAGGGCGATCAGGGCGACAACATTTCCGGTGACACCTATAAAAAACAGTTTGCGCCTTCCGATCTTATCAATGACCATCATCGCAAGAATGGTAAACAGCACGTTCACCACGCCGACGCTGACCGAAGCAGCGATCTGGGCAACCTTGCTTTCGAAACCGGCATTTTCAAATATTTCAGGACAATAATAGATGACCGTATTGATACCGATAAACTGCTGAACGAACATGATGCCTACGCCAATGAATAAAGCCGTTCTCAGCCAGGGCTGTAATATCTCCCGCCATGAATGGGCGCTTTGGCTGGCCAGTCTTATCTCCTCCTTCATTTTCCCTATGGATTCCTCCACCAGGTCGGGATCTTCCAGCCGTTGCAAAATCTGGCGGCCTTTTTCCTCTTTCCCTTTTCCAATGAGGAAGCGTGGAGTTTCAGGAAGGAAAATCATCCCCACAAATAAAATAATGGCCGGTATGACGCCGACAAGGAACATAGGCCTCCACGATTCCAGATTGTTTTCCTGTGCAAAGGCCAGGTCGCTCAGGTAGGAAACAAAAATCCCGATGGTGATCAGCAACTGAAAGGCGGACACCAGTGCACCCCTTTGTTTGGTGGGAGCAATCTCGGCAATGTACATGGGAACTGAATACGAAGAAATACCGATGGCCACACCGATAAACAGCCGTCCCACAAACAGGCTCGAAGGAGAGTTTGCCCAGCCTGTCCATAAGGCACCGATGGCAAAAATAACCGCAGAGGCCATGATCACTATTTTACGGCCCAGCACATCCGTTATCCTGCCACTGAAAGCCGCTCCGAAAATTGCACCAATCAGACCGGCTGTGGTAATCCATTCGATCTGCTTATCGGTTAGCGTCCAAAAATCCCTGAAAAATGGCTTGGCGCCGGAAATAACACCGGTGTCAAATCCGAATAAAAGTCCGCCCGTTGCGGCCACGGCGGTGATTATGATCACCAATGCCTTGTTCTGTTGCTGTTTACTTTGGGTCATACCTGTAAAAATTTATAAATGGAATTCTAAAATAATACAATTAATCGAATTGCACGATTTTTTGCCTGAAATAATCCAAAGCATGGCATCCTTCGATGCGCAAACGGGCGCAAGCGGCATGTGTCTATTCTGTTTGCATGAAAAAAAGGTCCGGAGCCGTTTCTTGCGAACGGCAACCGGACCTTGTATCATCAGCATTTCCGCTGAATCCGCATGGACAGGGATGACTAAATAAACTGATTGATCAGCATTTCATAAAGCTCCTGCTTGCCGCTGATCTGTTTCGGTTCGCCATTTTTCAGGGCCAGCTTCCGCAGATCTTCAAGGGAGAGTTTGCCCTGTTCAAAAGCCTTGCCGTCACCTTTGTCAAAGGAAGCGTACCGTTCCTTGCGCAGCTTCAGGTAATCCGATTTCCTGAGCACGTTATCCGCCACCATCAGGGCTCTTGCGAATGCGTCCATGCCGCCGATATGGGCGATGAAAATATCGTCAAGATCGGTTGAATTCCTCCGGGTCTTTGCGTCAAAATTTACGCCACCGGTTGTAAAGCCTCCGGCCTGCAGGATAACCAGCATAGCCTCGGTCAATTCATAAAGGTTAATCGGGAACTGATCGGTATCCCAGCCATTCTGGTAATCGCCACGGTTGGCGTCAATGCTTCCCAGTAAGCCTGCATCCGCTGCCATCTGAAGGTCGTGTTCAAAAGTATGGCCGGCCAGGGTGGCATGGTTCACCTCGATATTCAACTTGAAATCCTTTTCCAGTCCATAATAACGAAGGAAGCCAATTACCGTCTGCGCATCGAAATCATATTGGTGTTTGGAAGGTTCCATAGGCTTGGGCTCGATCAGGAAAGTGCCTTTCCATCCCTGTTTGCGGGCATAATCACGTGCCTTGGTAAGAAACATGGCCAAATGTTCCAGCTCCCTTTTGGTATTGGTATTCAGCAGCGACATATATCCTTCGCGTCCGCCCCAGAACACATAGTTTTCTCCTTTCAGGGCAATGGTGGCATCGATGGCATTTTTCACCTGGGTGGCTGCCCAGGGGATGACATGGAAATCGGGGTTTGTGG
>JAGDMB010000379.1 GCA_017860375.1 Bacteroidota bacterium
ATGTTGGTATACCGATCGGGTCATTTTATGTGTACCGAACCGATGGATTGTATCGGCTATCCGATACCTATATTAATGAAAAAGGGGAATATGTCGTATACAAACAGCCCAATAAACCCTTTGTAAGGCCCAACGGAAAGCTTGATACGCTTTATTTCCAGCCCAAGGCGCAACCCGGGGACATCCGGTACAGGGATCTGAACGGTGATAATGTCCTGAACAGCGATGACAGGGAAGTTGCCGGAAGTCCGATTCCCAAATATGAATATGCACTTAATTTAACTGCCGAATACATGGGATTTGATTTAAATCTCTTCTGGCAGGGCGTATATGGGAACATGATTTACAATGAAAACAGGACCTGGACGGAGGGGATGTTTGCCAATTGGAACGGATCAGTAAAAACACTTGACCGTTACCGTGTCAAGGACGTCTCTATTACCACCGAAACACAGGATGGAAAAGAAGTTACTGTTTTCTACCCGGCCAATACCGATACCGACGTTCCAAGGGCCATTCTGAAGGACCCGAATAAAAATACCTTGCGGGGTTCAGACCGGTTTCTTGAAGATGGTTCTTATCTCAGGTTAAAAACACTGACACTGGGATACACCATACCGGGATCCATTACCTCGAAGATCAAAATGTCAAAAGTAAGGGTGTATTTTACCGCCCAGAATCTCTTGACCTTTACCTCGTATACCGGTTATGATCCTGAAATAGGTTCGGCCCCGATAGGCGATTCCGATGATCAGGACAATCCAAAAATCAATCTCGTAAGGGGCATCGACAATGGATATTTTCCTCAGGCCAGGACCCTTATGGGAGGTTTACAAATTACTTTTTAATAACGATAAAGAGACACGATTATGAAAACAACAGGTTGGATCCTTTCGGGAATCATTTTATTCTTCCTCTGTTCGTGTGAAGAAGATTTTCTGGAAAAATCAAATCCAAATAAAATCACTTCCAGTTCCTTTTATACCAATGAATCGGAAGCCATACAAGCTGTCAGTGCAGCTTATTCGGCCTTTCAGCGACAAGGCGGTTATAACCGAATGGGCATCCATGCTTATACGGTGAGGGCAGACGAGGGAGAATTTACCGCGTTTCAGGTCGGAGCCCCCGCATTAACTGGGCTGGATGATTTTACGGTCACCTCCTCCACGGAATGTGTACAGGCTATCTGGCAGGATCATTACAAAGGAGTGTACATGTGCAACGTGGTCATAGAAAAAATTCCGGGTATTGATATGGATCCGGATCTCAAAAACAGGTTGCTGGGAGAAGTCCATTTTCTCAGGGGTCTCTATCATTTTCAACTAATGCTGTATTTCGGCGAAGAAATTCCCATTATCGAACAAACGCCAAAAACCAAAGCGGATCTGTATCCCCCCAGCGCAGCGCCGGGAGTCGGTTACGCAAGTGTTATCAACGATTTTACCATCGCAAAGGAACTGCTGCCAACGGTAGAAAAATTCAGGAAAACCGATGAACTGGGTCGCGCAACAAAAGGAGCCGCTACCGCTTATTTAGGCAAAGTCTACCTGTTTCAGAAAAGATATGCCGATGCAGCGAGGGAATTTAAGGAAATCATCGATCAGCAGGTGGGTGAATATAAGCTTATGCCAAGTTTCAGGGACAATCACTCGGATTACAATGAGAATAACGAGGAGTCTATTTTTGAAATCCAATACCTCCTTTATTTCGGGAATAATTTTGAAGGAATCGATACCGATATCGGGGGAGAAAGCTGCCTTATTGAAGGAGAATGCACCATGGTGAGAGGTGTTGGAATGTCAAACTGGAATGCAAAGCCCAGGCAGAAAATTGTAGATGAATTTGAAGACGGTGACCCCAGGTTTTATCAGACCTTCTGGACCCAGGGCGGCGACGAGTTCAAAGACACGGATGGCATCTGGAAAACATACGAGGAATATTGTCCGGAATTATATGTTGGGATGAGCTTCTGGAGAAAATGGTGCAGGGATTGGAGTGACGCGAGCCATCATTTTGATGATCCCAACAATGTCCGTATCATGCGGTATGCCGATGTGTTGCTGATGTACGCCGAATGCCTGATCGAGGATCCTTCCATTGGAAGCGACTGGGCAAATTATATCAATATGGTCCGCGACCGGGCCAGGGCAGATACAACTACGGATTTCTATCCGGCAGGAGGTTTTATACCCACGGTTGAAGAACTAATTGCTGCAGCGCCGGTCATCAACGGAATCACCATCGATAATCCGAGAGCTGCCTTGCGGCATGAAAGATGGGTGGAACTTTGTTTTGAATTCAAGAGGTGGGACGATATCGTGCGGTGGGATATTGGTGAAGAAGTTCTTCCTACCGGATATAAGTATCTTTTGCCAATCTATCAGGGCGACCTGGACTGCAATCCAAATTTAAAACCCAATGCAGCAAATTGAAATGTGAGGGAATCATAATGAAAAAGGTGATTTTATTGTTACTTGTTGCTCTCGCTTTGAGCACCGGATCAAATGCCCAGGAATTAAGCCCATACCTGTTTGGGCAAAATCACTGGATTGCTCAGGGGGATGAAGGAACACGGGTAGGCTATCTGCATCTTTTATGGCCTGAGGTAAAAGAAAGCGGAATCAAGAGTGTAAGGATCGGAGGCAATGGCTATAATCATTATTTGCCTGAACGAAAAAGACTTTCAGACATGATTGATTCCATACGCAACATTGGGGCAGAACCTATCTTGCAGGTTCCCGAAGATTTTACCGCTATTCAGGCTATGGAACTGGTTGAATATTATACCAGGCCCGGCAGTAAAAAAGTGCACTTCTGGTCAATCGGGAATGAACCTTTGCTTAAAAAAGGCACAACAATAGACCAGGTTTATGAATATATTATGCGCATTGCCCCGGCAATGAAAAAAGTCGATCCAACCATTACCCTGTTTGTATTCGACGAATGTGAATTGCGCGAAGAAGCATACCGGGATCTTTGCGGCGGCAGACTTGATATTGCTGGGCTCAAAGAAAATGGCGTATGGCTGATTGATGGATTTACCTTCCATAAATATCCGAATGGGCGTGACTTCAACCGCGACAATGTGGTTTTTAGCGGACCGGAGACCATATTGAACCAGACCATCCTTTTAAAACAAATCATGGAAGAAGCCGACCTGAAGCATAATCGCACCAAATCCCGACAGGGAAATATCGGGTTATGGGAACCCTTCCTTTCTTGGCGGGCAATTTATTGCTGAAATATACGGCATTGGAATGCAATACGGGGCTTTCTCGGTAAATCCCTGGTGCATCAGCGAAACCGATGCCGTGAATACCGACTTTGGATACCTGGGATTGCCCAATGAATTTTATCCGCGTTCCAGCTATTATCATACCCAGATGATGGCGCAGAATATGACCGGTAGTTTTATGAATACTTCCGATAATCAAAAATATGTCAAAACAATTGGGTCAATCAGTAAGGATCAAATTACGGTTTTGGTTATGAATCA
>JAGDMB010000005.1 GCA_017860375.1 Bacteroidota bacterium
ATTGTCCGATAGAAATTTAATGAAAAAGTCAACTAAATAGTTAGTAAAAAAGGTCAACCTAATTTAGGGATCGTCAAACGATTACCACTAACCTCTTACCTCTTACCTCTTACCTTTAACCGCTTACCCCCTTTCGACACTGCCAGGACCTTCGGACACTGGCAGGTCTTCACCCCTTTCTGATAACCGCTTACCGCTTCGCGATTACCTGCCTTGCCCCCTGTCTTTCACTACCATTTGAATGGTTGACCGTGTGCGCTGCGTTAAAAGAAGGTCTTTGTTCACCAGCACCCTTTCAATGGTCTTCTCATCGTAATACCGGATGGTTATCAGTTCGAGCCCTGCGGTAGAGGTCACCCTGAATTCCTTTTCGAGATCGGACAAAACACCCGGAATCCGACTCTGGTCATTGTTGACACACACATCAAAGCTGACGGCTGAATTCTGCATCAGGTTTATTCGTAAACCAAAACCGGCAAAGCACCTGAAGATCTTTTCAAGGTGATCTTCCACGATGAAGGAGAAATCATCCGGATGGATATGGATCAGTACCTGGTCCATCTTGAAAATAAAAGAAGGGATAAGCCTGTCGTACTTCTCATCGGCTATTACCGTTCCCGCCTCATCCGGATGCAGGAAGGACCGGACATACAGCTTTATTCCTTTGTTTTTAAGAGGTTGTATGGTCTTGGGATGGATGACACTGGTACCGTAATACGTCAGTTCGATGGCATCCATGTAGGACAACTTTTCCAGTTTCACGGTATTATCAAACCACTTGGGATCTGCATTCAGGACTCCCGGCACATCCTTCCATACGGTGACCGATTCGGCATCCAGCATGTGGGCCAAAACGGCAGCGGTATAATCCGAGCCTTCACGCCCTAAAGTGGTGGTGTGATTGTTTACGGTAGATCCGAGGAATCCCTGGGTGACATACAGGGATGTCGATTGAAAGGTGAAACGGTTACGGATAAGGTGAGTGGAAAGATTCCAGTCCACACGTCCTTCCCTGAAGGTACTATCGGTTTTCAGGTATTGCCGTATATCCACCCATTCGTTGGCCAACCCTGCAAAATTCAAATAGCCGCTTACGATAATGGTGGACAGGATTTCTCCCCACGATACAATCTGATCGTAGTCGCGGTTGTAAAAACCGGAAGGATCTTCATCGATATTTGCATACAACCCTGTAAAAATATCCGCAAGCTCTGTCATTAATGGGTGATCTGTATTGGAAATCAGATCTCCCGCAACCGACATATGATAATCCCTGATCTGATCGAGTTCTGCACGGGCTTTCCCCCTGTCACCGCTAACATAGGCATTGAGTACCCGCTCAAGGGCATTGGTGGTTTTTCCCATGGCAGAAACCACAACAACCAGAGGTTCCTTGTATTTCAGAAGAATGACACCGATATTCCTGACCGCATCCGCATCTTTGACGGATGCTCCTCCGAATTTGAAAACTTTCATGCTGATTTTTAATTCAAATTTACTGCATTTGAAGCATACACAAGCCGCATAAAAATCATTCTTTTCTTTCCTTGCTGATTCGGCACCTCCAATTTACCACAAAATCGGAAATTTTAGCCAACTTTGCAGCCTTCACCCAATATTCTTCTATCGTTGTGGCTCTTTCCGCATTGCTTTCGTTATACCGTCAGCATCCGTATCACCGTGAGCTGGTTAAGCCCGGTAAACGGAAATTATGCCTTAGCGGGCTTTCCGGATCCTCCCGTTCTCTTTTTGCCGCTTCGGTGATCAGCGAAACAAGCATTCCCCATCTGGTGATCCTGCCGGAAAAAGAAGAAGCTGCCTATTTTTACAGCGACCTTGCAAATTTGCTTGGTGAGGATTGCGTTTTCTTTTTTCCCTCCTCGTACAAAAGGGCCGTTCATTACGAACAGGTGGATCCCGGAAACATTATCCTGCGGACCCATGCGCTTGACCGGATAGGATCGGCACGGACCGGAAAGGAGGTGAATACTTTTACCGTTGTGGTGACCTACCCCGAAGGACTTTCGGAAAAAGTCATAACCCCTGAGAAATTGCAAAAGAACACCCTGCCGCTGAACCAGGGGGAAAAGATTTCACCCGGTTTTATTCATGAAGTCCTCGATGAATATAAATTTCGCATGGTCGATTTTGTCTTCGAGCCCGGGCAGTATTCCATCCGCGGAAGCATTGTCGACATATTCTCGTATTCAAGCCCTCATCCATACCGGATTGATTTTTTCGGGGATGAAGTAGAGTCGATCCGCTCATTCGATGTGGAAGATCAGCTTTCGAGGGAGCATTATGAATCGATCAATATAATCCCGGATATCCACAACCTTTTCCAGTCTGAATCTTCCGAATCCCTGCCCGATTATCTTCCCCGGAATGCCCGTATATGGGTGCAGGATATCGGTTATACCGCCGAAAAGCTAAACGAGATCTTTGATCGGGTGGTACAAAAAAAAGAACAGGATGGCATTCAGCTGAAGGCAGACCAGCTCACCACCGGACATGATCTGACAAGAATACTGGAGGATTTTGATGTGGTGGAGATCAATAACCGGCCGTTTTATCCAGATGCCCGTACGTTTTCCTTTTCAACCAGTCCCCAGCCTTCTTTTAACAAGAATTTTAACCTGCTCGCGGAAACCTTTCAGCGGAATCATGAAAACGGCTTCGTAAATTATATACTGAGCGACAGCGAGAAGCAAATTGAGCGTCTTACGGCAATATTCCGGGATATTATTCCCGGTTTGCCATTTCATCCGCTTCTGCGCACCCTTCATGAGGGCTTTGCGGATCATGATCTCAGGATATGCTGCTATACCGATCACCAGATATTTGAACGCTTTCATAAATACACCCTTGATGCGTATTTTTCGAACAAGGGAACCCTTACGCTGAAGGAATTAAAAGGCCTGCAACCCGGGGATTATGTGGTGCACATGGATCATGGCATCGGCAAATTCGGGGGCCTTGAAAAAATCACGATCAACGGACGGGTTCAGGAAGCGGTAAGACTGGTATACCAGGATAACGATATTTTGTACGTCAGCATACATTCTCTCCACAAGATATCAAAATACAAGGGAAAGGATGATGAAGCTCCACGGCTTTACAAACTCGGGCACGCTGCCTGGCAGCGGCTGAAACAGGCAACCAAGAGTAAGATACAGGATATAGCCCGCGACCTGATAGCCCTTTATGCAAAACGCAGGATGATGAAAGGGATGGCATTTTCACCCGATACCTATCTACAGTATGAACTGGAAGCCTCTTTCATTTTCGAGGATACCCCTGACCAGCTGAAAGCCACCCGTGCAGTCAAGGAGGATATGGAATCGGAAGTTCCCATGGACAGGCTGGTATGCGGTGATGTAGGTTTCGGAAAAACGGAAGTGGCTGTGAGGGCAGCTTTTAAAGCAGTATCCGACAGCAAACAGGTGGCCGTTCTGGTCCCTACCACCATCCTTGCCCTTCAGCACTATACCACGTTCCGCGAAAGGCTCAGGGATTTTCCATGCAACATCGATCATATCAGCAGGCTGAGGAGACCGAAAGACCAGAAGGAAACCATCCGCAAACTGGAAGAAGGCAAGGTCGATATCATCATAGGTACCCACCGTCTCCTGGGTTCCGATATCAAATTCAAAGACCTGGGTTTGCTTATTCTCGATGAAGAACAGAAATTCGGTGTGGCTGCAAAGGAGAAACTGAAAAAGCTGAAACTCAATGTCGATACCCTTACGCTGACAGCAACTCCCATTCCGCGTACCCTGCAGTTTTCACTGATGGGGGCCCGTGACCTCTCCATCATCAATACTCCTCCTCCAAACCGTCACCCCATCATCACCGAATTGCACACCTTTAACGAAGAGATCATCCGCGAAGGGATTCTATATGAGGTTTCAAGGGGAGGACAGGTATTTTTCATCCATAACCGCGTGCAGAACATTGCGGAAACAGAAGCGCTGGTGCGGCGACTTTGCCCTGCTGTCAAAACCGTTATTGCGCATGGCCAGATGGAAGGAATAAAGCTCGAAAAGACCATGCTTGATTTTATTGCGGGAGATTACGATGTGCTGGTTTCAACGGCCATTATTGAATCGGGACTGGATATTCCCAATGCCAACACCATCTTCATCAACAACGCGCATCATTTCGGACTGAGTGACCTGCATCAGCTTCGGGGAAGGGTTGGCCGGTCAAACAAGAAAGCATTCTGCTACCTGCTTGCGCCTCCCGTAAACCTGATGACACCTGAGGCAAGAAGGAGGGTAAAGGCCATCGAGGAATTCTCCGACCTGGGAAGCGGATTCAATTTGTCGCTGCAGGACCTTGATATCCGAGGGGCAGGCAACCTGCTGGGGGCTGAACAAAGCGGCTTCATTGCGGATATTGGATTTGAAACCTATACACGGATCCTCAACGAAGCCATCCAGGAGCTGAAAGAAAATGAATACAGGGAAGTATTCGAAAACGGGCAAAAGAAGGAAGACCAGGTTCCCTCAACCCATTATCTGAATGATTGCCTTGTTGATACAGACCTTGAACTGCTGTTTCCGGAAACCTATATCCCCAATATGGCGGAACGCATGGACCTTTACCGGCAACTCGATCAGATGGAGAATGAAAATGACCTTGCCGCATTTGAATCCCAGCTGAAGGATCGCTTCGGTCCGGTCCCGCCTGAATCAACCGAATTGATAGAGATCGTGAGATTGCGATGGCTGGCCATGAGCCTGGGTTTTGAAAAACTGGTGCTGAAAGGCCACAAGATGATCGCGTATTTTATTGCTGATCCCGGTTCACCCTATTTTAAATCCGCCATCTTTGGTAATATCCTGTCGGCAATTCAGAAAAATCCGCGACTATACAGGATGAAAGAGGGAAAAGGCAAGCTTACGCTGACCCTTGATGAAATCCATACCGTGTACAGTGCCAAAGAGAAGTTGGCCATGCTGAAGGAATAGCCTGAATGGATTCAGGCAAAAAAAAGCCCCGTCGGTGCGACGGGGCTTTTTTATAATTATTCTGCTGTTGATTTTTTACATCATTCCGCCCATGCCGGGATTGCCACCCATCGGCATCGGGGGTTCCTTCTCGGGTTTTTCAGCCACAACACACTCGGTGGCAAGGAACATGCCGGCAATGGAAGCTGCATTTTCCAGCGCCACCCGGACAACCTTGGTAGGATCGATGACACCGGCCTTTGTCAAAGGCTCGAATTTATCATCCTGGGCATTGTACCCGAAGTCATCTTTCCCTTCCTTGATCCGTTGAACCACAACCGAACCTTCGTTGCCTGCATTTTCGGCAATCTGGCGGGCAGGTTCTTCCAATGCACGGCGTACGATAGCGATTCCCGTAGTCTGGTCTTCGTTATCGCCTTTCAGCTTGTCAAGCGATTTCATGGCCCGGATGTATGCGACACCGCCGCCGGGTATAATGCCTTCTTCCACAGCTGCACGTGTTGCACTTAATGCATCTTCCACACGGGCTTTCTTCTCTTTCATCTCGACCTCTGAAGCAGCACCCACGTACAATACCGCAACGCCTCCGGCGAGTTTGGCCAGCCTTTCCTGCAGTTTTTCCTTGTCGTAATCAGACGTGGTGGTTTCAATCTGTGCCTTGATTTGCTTAATCCGTCCGTCGATGTTTTTCTTTTCACCGGCACCGTTCACGATGGTAGTATTTTCTTTATCAATAACCACTTTTTCGCAACGGCCCAGCATGTCTATTTTGGCACCTTCCAGTGTCAGTCCCTTTTCCTCTGAAATTACCACACCGCCGGTAAGAACTGCAATATCCTCGAGCATTTCTTTCCTCCTGTCGCCAAAACCCGGAGCTTTAACTGCCGCAATTTTTAGCGAACCTCTGAGTTTATTTACCACAAGGGTCGCAAGGGCTTCCCCGTCAATATCCTCAGCGATGATTAACAAAGGCTTTCCGGCTTGTGCAATGGGCTCAAGCACCGGGAGCAGATCTTTCATGGTGGAGATCTTCTTATCCGAAAGCAAGATATACGCATTTTCCAGAACCGCTTCCATCTTATCGGGATCGGTGATAAAATAAGCGGAAATATAACCCCGGTCAAACTGCATCCCTTCCACTACCTCAACATGGGTCTCCGTTGTTTTGGCTTCTTCAACCGTGATGACCCCTTCTTTTTTAACCTTGGCCATGGCTTCGGCAATCAGTTTGCCTATGGTATGGTCGTTGTTGGCCGAAACGGAAGCGACCTGCTCAATTTTCTGGCTGTCTTCGCCAATGGAATGGGATTGTTTTTTGAGGTCTTCAATTACAACCTGAACTGCCTTGTCAATTCCCCTCTTCAGGTCCATCGGATTGGCACCGGCAGTGACGTTCTTCAAACCGACGGTGACAATAGACTGCGCCAAAACAGTAGCGGTCGTTGTACCATCACCGGCATCATCATTGGTTTTGGATGCCACTTCTTTCACAAGCTGTGCTCCGATATTCTCGAAGGGATCTTCCAGTTCAATTTCCTTGGCTACCGTCACACCATCCTTGGTGACGGTGGGAGCACCGAATTTCTTATCCAGGATCACATTGCGGCCTTTAGGACCCAGGGTAACTTTTACGGCGTTGGCGAGCGCGTCAACACCTTTTTTCAGCTGTTCGCGGGCTTCAATATTGAATTTAATTTCTTTTGTTGCCATATTTATGATTTTTTGAATTAATGATTAATCGCTCTTTTAGACAATTGCGAGAATGTCAGTCTGCTTCATGATAAGATAATCTTTGCCGTCGAGGTTGATTTCGGTACCGGCATACTTCCCGTACAATACAACATCCCCTACCTTGACTTCCATTTTTTCATCCTTGGTGCCGGGCCCGGCTGCCATAACAGTTCCACGCTGGGGTTTTTCTTTTGCGGAATCGGGTATAATAATTCCACTGATGGTTTTTTCCTGTGCTTCGAGTGGTTTAACAACAACCCTGTCTGCCAAAGGTTTAATCTTTACATCTGACATATTCAATTATTTTTAAGTTAAACAAAATTTTAAAAATCTTATTGACCCTTAGCGAATTTTGTGCCAAAAGGAAACTGCACCTATTTTGCCGGTTATAAAACAAAAAAGTGTCAGACGATATGACAACCTGACACTTTTTCCCTTTTTGAACGGTTCAGGGTTTAATTGCCTTCATTATTCTCGTCCGGTATATTGGTGGGGTATGAAGGCACCTGATCCGTCGGAATAGCGCTTTCAATATTCTGGATCTTGGTCTGTCCCTGGTCTCCTTTATTCCGGTTGATAAACATGGTGGCCAGTATGCTTAGCACCACAATGGCTGAAGCAAGTCCCCAGGTAGCCTTTTCAATAAAATCGGCCGTACGCTTAACCCCCATGAACTGACTGGAGGCTGAAAATCCGGATGCCAGTCCCCCGCCTTTTGGATTCTGAACCAATACGATCAGTATCAGAAGAATACTGATAAATAAAACGATCCCTATAATTAAACCGTACATAGTATTTGTTGATTTGTTGATTTGTCGATTTGTCGATTTGTTGATTTTACATTCACGGTTCATGGTTTACAGATCATGTCAGCAATCACCGTGAACTGTAAACCGTCAACTGTCTTTTATTCTTCTTTATTCAATCGGTTTTTAATCGCTTCGATTTGGGCTGCAAAGTAAGCACTTTTTTCCGGAAATTTCAACAACAATTTTTCGTATGCAAAAATTGCCTTGGTATAATACCCTTGTTTAATATATATTTTAGCCAGGGTATCGGTGAGAAACCCTTCATCTTCGCGGATGCTGTCAGCCGAAATATCAACCGGTTGATCGGTTTCTGCAGGGGGTGACATACGCGGACTCGTTTCAATAAACCGGTCAATCAGATCATGGTTACTGACGGAGCTCTCGGCTTCCGGAATACTATCCTCCTTCTTTTCAAAACCTGTTTCCGCTTGCTGATCCGCAATCATTTCCCCTGAAGTCCCGATAGGTTCAGCGGTGATATTGTCCTCAAGAACAATTAAATCAGCTGGTTCATCCACCTTCAGAACGGCGGATGGTTCCTCCTCCATGACCTGCGCCGCAACCGGTTCGGATTCATCCAGCCACAGTATGTTGGTGTCGGTTTCCTCACCGGTAAAATCTTCTTCCGCAGTTTCGGTGTCACCGTACTCTTTTTCTATATCAAGTGCGATATTCGGTTTCAGTTCTGCTTCATCGGGATTGAGAGAACGGGTAATATCCAGCTGGGCAACCAGTACGTCCGCTATGTTCTCCTGAAGGGTAGGCTTCCTGTCCTTCTCAGCTTTTCCTGATGTCCCATAACCTGCAGGCTTTGAATCCCAAGGGTGGATAAGCGTATAAAGGATTCTCCTGTCGGTTACATAGGCAGCGCAGAAATTAAGTTTCGACTGGAAATCAAAAGATCCGGCAGCATGGCTGTTCTTCACTTCCAACAATCGTGCGGTTTGAAAGAAAGGATACTGATCGGTCAGAAGCTGAATTTCCTTCATCGACCAGGCACTCAGCAGTCCCGGGTTCGCAAGATATTTTGCTAGTTGATCGCTGTTCAGCATAGGTCTGTTACCAGTTAATAAAAGCCTTATTAAAGATATCCTCGATCAGCAATTTTACAATATTTTCCGTCAGATCTGCCTTGACATCCTCAAAATTCTGCGTCGATGCAAAGTCCTCGTATCGTGAGAAGCTGGTCTCAAAATCCAACTCTTCTTTTACCAAACAGGTATACTTGACGTTTACGGTTATGGTAAAACGGTTTTGAGAAGCCTCTTCCAGGGTAATGGCTACCGGTTTTACATCATAACCCGTGATGCTGCCTTCAAAATCAAGGTCACCCGTGCCATTTATCAGAATAAGTTTGGTATTGCCCTGTATGTAATCTTTAAAGTCATCCGTAAACTTCTGGCTAAGCCCGGGATCAACGATCCTGGCCATATTCTGAAAGTATTGTACCGATATGGTCTTGGCTTCCCCGGGAATGGAGGTATCTTTGGTGGTCAGTCTGAATGTGAAACAGCCCTGAGCCAGCCACGAAATCATGAATACCAATGCCCCTGCAACTATTTTTCTCATGGTGGTTTATTCTTCAATATTGTATTCCTTAAGTTTCCGGTAAAGGGTTCTTTCCGAAATACCCAGTTCATTCGCTGCATTTTTCCGTTTCCCATGATGCTTTTCCAATGCCTTGATGATAAGCTCCATTTCTTTGTCTGCCAGCGAAAGCGATTCTTCAATGATCTCCTGCGTATCCTGGATGTTTTCAGGTTTCGGCCGGATCACCTCGTACTTTCTGGCGACTTTTTCTTCCGGGATGACCTGTTCCGCATCCTGGTACAGCTTATGGATCACCCCGGCCTGACCTTCGTGTACTTCAGCCGCTGAAGGACCGTGTTGCATGATCTCAAAAACCAGTTTTTTCAGGTCATTGACATCGTTCTTCATGTCAAACAGGATCTTGTAAAGGATTTCCCTTTCTGTAGCAAAGGTTTTTCTGTCGATGGTATCATAAAGGGCCGGCAGCTTTGATTCATAATAATCCGGAAGGTAATTCCTCATGATCTCAGCCGTGATCTCCCTGCGGGATTCAATGACGGATATTTGTTCCGTAATATTTTTCAACTGCCTGATATTTCCGGGCCAGCGATAGTCTGACAGGATTTCCATGGCATCATCGGAAAGGGATATGGCCGGCATACGGTTTCTTTCTGCAAAATCAACGGAAAATTTCCGGAACAAAAGGGCAACATCGTCTTTTCTGTCGCGCAGTGGAGGAATATCAATCGGCACTGTATTAAGCCTGTAAAACAAATCCTCCCGGAACCGCCCCTGCTGAATAGCTTGCTGAACATCAATGTTGGTAGCCGCAATCACCCTTACATTGGTTTTAATGACTTTCGAGGAACCTACTTTCAAAAATTCACCTGTTTCCAATACTCTGAGCAGTCTTACCTGGGTGGAAAGAGGCAGTTCGGCCACTTCATCGAGAAAAATGGTACCGCTGTTGGCTACCTCAAAATACCCTTTACGGCTTTCATATGCCCCTGTAAAGGAACCTTTTTCGTGACCAAACAGCTCGGAATCAATTGTGCCTTCCGGAATAGCCCCGCAGTTCACCGCAATATAAGGGCCGTGCTTGCGGGAGCTGAACTGATGAATGATCTGGGGAAATACTTCCTTCCCAACACCGCTTTCACCGGTGATCAGCACCGACAGGTCGGTGGGAGCAACCTGCATGGCAATGTCGATTGCCCGGTTCAGACCAGGGGCATTTCCGATAATGCCAAAGCGTTGCTTTATTTTCTGCAGTTCGATCTTCTCCATACCCTTTCTTATAAAAGAAGGAAATGAATTCTATGCATGACAAAATTACAATATTAATGGTTTTTCAGGAAAAAACAACTGCCATTTCTTCAGTATTAATAGCGGAGTGGTTGAGGGTGTAAAAGTTATCTTCAATATCCGGCCAGGGGATATTGTTACCATATCGCTCAATAATTTACTATTTTTGATTCCAATAATCCGGTTTTTGAATTACCGATTGCTATGAATTGCATTGCTATTATACCGGCACGTTATGATTCATCGCGGTTTCCGGGGAAACCGCTTGCAGACGTGGGAGGCAAACCGATGATCCAGCGGGTTTACGAACAAGCCTGCAAGGTTTTCAGTACGGTTATTGTCGCCACCGATGATGAGCGTATATCCGGAGCCGTCATGAATTTTGGCGGAAGGTCAGTCATGACCTCTGCTTTGCATAAAAGCGGTACCGACCGCTGTGCGGAAGCAATGTATATTGCCGAAAAGCAGCTTTCGGTCGCTTTCGATGCCGTTGTCAATATCCAGGGGGACGAGCCTTTTATTCAGCCTGCCCAGCTGAAACAGATTGAATCGTGCATTGCCTTGCCCGAAAGCCAGATAGCTACCCTGGTGAAACCCGTGCGCGACAGGCAGGAACTCTTTGATCCAAACAAACCCAAGGTGGTGCTGAACAAAAACAGCGAAGCGATCTATTTCAGCCGTTCCGTCATTCCCTACCTGAGAGGGATAGACTCCCTGCACTGGCCTGAGCATCACAATTTCTATATCCATATTGGTTTGTATGCTTTCCGCAGGAATATCCTTGCCGCTGTTACAAAACTGGAAAATTCACCGCTTGAAATAGCGGAATCGCTTGAACAGTTGCGTTGGATTGAGAACGGCTACCGCATTAAGGCTTGCATAACCGAATTTGAAAGCAACGGAATCGATACACCGGAAGACCTGGCCAAAGCCATTGAAAAGTTCGGCAAAATGTAAAGCTAAAACAGTTTTGTATCAGGCAAAAAAAACCCCTGTCGGTGCGACGGGGGTTTTCACAATATGATTTCCGGTTGTTATCGTTTAAGGATCTTGCCTAAAATATCCTGTACATTAACTGCACTGCTCTGTGCTGTTACTTTCCCGTCCGGTGTGAGCTTGTCGATAATCAGGGGCAGGAATTTTGCGACCATCCCTAAGGCAGCTGTTTTCGATATTCCAAGTCTTGAGGCAATTTGTGACACAAGATCACCGCTCAATACATTATTGAGCTGACTGGTTTTCACGGATTTGTTTTTCCCTGTGCTTATCCATGAATCCACTACGTTTCCAAGACCTCCCTTGGTTAGAGTGCCAATGAGGCCGTCAAGGCCACCACTTTGTTTGTTTTGGATCAGAACTTCCATAATGGTGGAAACAGCATTCTGGTTTGATTTGGTTGCTTTAGTTGAGCCAGCAGCCATGTTTAAAAGACTGTCTAATAATCCCATTTTTTTAATAATTAATAAATTAGTATGTAAAGGTAAACAAGTTACGATGATTGGCAAAACATATGCCATTCTTATTGAGGGATAGAAGAATTCCCGGGCAAAGGAAATGCCCGGACCTCAGCAGTCTCCAATGCAACGCTCTCCGGTCACGGGCAATGGCTTTTTTTATTATAAAATAAAAAGATACAAAAACAAAATCCCCGTCATCCTTTCGTCTGTCAGATGACTCCGGATGAATTTAAGGGCTTCGGTAAGCTGATTTTCAACCGTCTTTTTACTGATCTTCATATCACTGGCAATTTCCTTTACGGAAAGACCTTCCATGCGGCTTTTAATAAATATTTCCCTGCGTCGCACCGGCAGCATGGACACTAGGGTATCGAGCTGGCTTTTCAGGGAATTGAAATTTATTTTTAAGGAAGGTTCCAGTTGAAAATCTTCCAGGATCAGGGATCCGGAATAGGATCTTGCCTGAACACGGCTTCGGAAATACTTCCGGATAATATTGAATGCGATGGTGAACAGGTAAGACCGGAAGGAAAGGTCTTCCCTTAATTCGGAACGTTTATCCCATATACGGGTGAAAACCTCCTGCACCAGTTCCTCGCATTCGGGTTCCGAGCGCAAATACCGGTAGGAAAAATGATAAAGCCGTGGACCGTAGTATCCAAATAATTCATTGAATGCCTGAATATCACCATTCTTCAGGTTTTTTACCCATTGCTCTTCAATATGGTGCGGAAGCGGATGCAATTGCCGGAATGAATTTTCATGGATTAATTGAGTAAAAATAAATAAATAGGGCTAAAATCCGTCATTCACAGGATAGTATTTTGTTTTGGAAGGATCGAATGGAGGAATCCCCGGAGTATATGGCTTTCAGAACATCAATAGGTTTTACCCGGGAAAGGAGGCTAATAAATCGTTTCGCTTACGACCTGTCCCGTTTCGTTATAAATGAACCATTTCCCGGTGCGGCTATTCTGACTGAACTGTCCCTTTTCTTTCATCCGTCCGTTGCTGTACCATGAACAATAGGGACCCGTCAGCGTATCGTTGCTGTAATTGGCCTCGATAATCTTGTTCCCTTTCTGGTTCCAGTATTCCCACTTTCCTGTGCAATACCCATTTTTATACTGTCCTTTCCAGCGGAGACTGCCATCACGATAATACGCGATGGCCTCACCCTCAAGAATCCCTTTTCTGAACTGAAATTTTTCTTTCAGCAAACCCGTGTCGGTGAATACCACCTTGCAGGTTCCGGTGAACGGATTTATATCATTGCGGACGTAAAACATATCCGGTTTTAACTCTTCCTCGGTTATGATCACTTCTTTGCCGCACGAAATCAGCACAAGCATGGCTAAGAAAATGGTCCTTTTCATCATTTCTGGTTCGTCAGATTGCTTATTATCTCTTATAACGCAAATCTTTGAAACAGGTTGATTTCGTTTGATGAACGAACCGTACCGGAAAATAAAGGGACAAAACAAAAGGATAAATAACAATACCTTTGAACCTGTTGCCGTGGCTGTGCGGAAAGCCTGCAGGACTCAATTACCGAATGGTACGCACCCGCTTACCCTTCTCTCCTTGACAGGCGGGCAGCGATTTGCCAAGGGGAGCAAGGACCTGATGCACCTGTCTTAAAAAGTCCGGACAGGCTCAGAATCCAGTCCGGGCAATGGGTATTTCATTTTTTCAGCAGAGAACCTAAAATACCCCGTACGATTTGTCGCCCGATGGTAGTTCCTATCTGGCGGGTTACCGAGCGACCGGCATATTTGGTCAGGTCTTCCAGTATTTTTCCGCCGGCGGATTTTTTGCTTCTGCGTGACCTCGCCTCTCTTTGCTCCTCCTTCATCCGCTGATCTTCCAGTTCCTGCTGCTGGTTCTTGGTTTTCTGTTCTTCCAGCCGTTTGTAAAGGATCTCGAAAGCCGATTCACGATCGACCGTTTTTTCATATGCGCCGAAAACAGCCGATTGCTGTATAATCCGCTTTCTTTCTTCATCGGTGAGGGCACCTATCTGGGATTGAGGGGGCAGCACTTTCGCCCTTTCCACCATGGACGGGACTCCCTTTTCATCCAGGAAGGATACAAGTGCTTCACCGACGCCAAGCTGGGTAATGGTTTCTTCCACATTCACGGCCGGATTGGTTCGGAATGTCTCAGAAGCGGCTTTTACGGCTTTTAAATCCTTTGGCGTATAAGCCCGTATGGCATGCTGAATGCGGTTGCCCAGTTGTGCCAACACATTGTCGGCTACATCCAGCGGATTTTGTGTACAAAAATAAACCCCCACTCCTTTTGAACGGATCAGCCGGACCACCTGTTCAATTTTCTCCAGCAAAACCTTCGGGGCTTCATTAAACAGCAGGTGGGCTTCGTCAAAAAAGAAAACCAGTTTGGGTTTTTCAGGATCTCCGGTCTCGGGAAGTTGTTCAAACAACTCCGATAAAAGCCAGAGGAGAAAAGTCGAGTATAAAACAGGGGATTGCATCAGTTTTTCGGCAGCCAATATATTCACAATGCCTTTCCCCTGGCTGTCGGTCTGCATAAAATCCATCAGGTTGACGGCCGGTTCACCGAAGAATTTCTCGACACCGCGTTCTTCCATTACCAGCAATCCGCGCTGTATAGTTCCGATACTGGCAGGTGAAAGGTTGCCGTATTCACTGGTAAACGCGTTGCGGTTTTCACCGGCATATTCCAGCATTTTCCGGAGATCCTTCAGATCGAGGAGGAGCAGCCCGTTGTCATCGGCTATCCGGAATAACAGGTTCATGACTCCGCTCTGAACTTCATTCAGGTTCAGGATACGGCTGAGCAACAAAGGACCCATTTCCGATAGCGTGGTGCGCAACGGATGTCCCTTTTCTCCGTAAAGGTCCCAGAAACAAACCGGGCATGCCTGCGGCGTATACCCGGTCAATTTCATTTCCTTCACCCGTTCGGCAATCTTCGGATTGGCTGCTCCGGCTTTTCCGATGCCGGAAAGATCACCTTTCACATCGGCGAGGAAGGTGGGTACCCCCATGGCGCTGAACGTCTCGGCCAGTACCTGGAGGGATATCGTCTTACCGGTACCGGTCGCCCCGGCAATCAATCCGTGCCGGTTGGCCATCCTGGGTATCAGGAACAGTTCTTTTTCCGACTTGGCAATCAGACAGTTTCCCGAAGCATCAATCATTGCCTGTGGCTGTTTTATTTCCTCAGTTCTTTTTCGCGGATCCAGAGGGTTTGCCTTCCGATAAACTTCATACCCATTACATAGCCTTTGAGGTGCAACTGGTTGAGGTCTTCCTCAAACCACATATATGCAGTATAGGTCTTTCCGTTATCCGGATCATAGACGGTTCCGCCTTCCCATTGCTTTTTGGATTCATTGTAGGTAAATCCTTTCAGGATAAGCGAACCAAGCACTTTTTGCTTGCTAAGATTGGCATCCGGATTATTTGTATCCAGCCGTTCCCTGTCATCATCAAGCCATTCAACTCTCCCATAGATCTTTCCGTCGGTGGCCTTAAATACCTTCACCTGGGATCCCTTTTCTTCGGTGAGCCAGAAGCCCAGCACCTTATCAGCCTGAGCATACATGAGACCGGTTGAAAACAACAGGGCTATAACAAAGAGCAGATTTTTTTTCATAGGACAAAAATTTAAGCATTATGGTTAATTCATAAAGATACTTTTTTCTTTCATATTCTTTATTCTTTGTTCTTTATTCTTTGGATTTTGGTCTTTTGTCCTTAATCTTCATTCTTGGTTCTTGGTTCTTGGTTCTTGGTTCTATTCTTCTATATTTCAAAAAGGAATAAGCAAAATCATTTTGAGGGTCATTCATACCCTTTTCTTCCTCAATAATTTCCCATTCGACGGGAAGGATCTCCGGAAAAAAGGTATCGGCATCAAAGGTTTTGTGCACACGGGTAATATACATTTTTTGTGCATGCGGCAGAAACTGGCGGTAGACCGATGCGCCGCCAATGACAAAGTTTTCACGGTCAGCTTCGCATTTTTCGATGGCTTCACGGATGGAATAGGCCATTTCGCAACCCGGAAAAGAATCACCGGGATCATCGGAAATGACGATATTCCTGCGGTTTGCCAGCGGCCTTTTTGGCAGGGAAAAAAAGGTATTTTTTCCCATGATCACCGTATGTCCCGCGGTAATTTGCTTAAACCGCTTCATGTCAGCGGAAATATGCCATAAAAGTTTATTTTCCTTCCCGATGGCATTGTTTTCAGCAATGGCTACAATAATGGAAATTTTCTTCACCATAGAAACAGGGTTAGACCGATATTTCGCCTTTTATGTGCGGATGGGGATTATAATTTTCAAGGGTGAAATCCGAATACGTGAAATCAAACAACGATTTCACGGCAGGATTCAGCATCATGGATGGCAAAGGCCTGGGTTCACGGGTAAGCTGCAGCCTGACCTGTTCGAGATGGTTCCTGTAAATGTGGGCATCGCCAAGGGTATGGATGAATTCCCCGGGTTTCAGGTTAACCGTCTGGGCCACCATCATGAGCAACAGGGCATACGATGCAATGTTGAAAGGGACACCTATAAAAATATCGGCACTGCGCTGGTACAACTGAAGGGAGAGTTTTCCACCGGCCACATAAAACTGAAACAGGACATGGCATGGCGGCAGCGCCATATTTTCAAGATCGGCCACATTCCATGCACTGACGATATGACGCCTGGAATCGGGATTATGCCGGATCGACTGCAGTATGGCTGAAATCTGGTCAATGGAGGTTCCGGCATAGGAGGGCCATGACCTCCACTGGAAGCCGTAAATATGGCCAAGCTCACCCTCCGGGGAAGCCCATTCGTCCCAGATGGTCACCCCGTTTTCATTCAGGTACCGGGTGTTGGTCTCTCCCCTGAGAAACCACAGAAGTTCGTAGATAACGGATTTCAGGTGAATCTTTTTCGTCGTCATCAGCGGAAAGCCATCCTGCAGGTCAAACCTCATCTGGTAGCCAAAAACGCTCCGGGTGCCGGTACCGGTACGGTCCATTTTTTCATGTCCATGCTCCAGCACGTGCTTTAACAAGTCAAGGTAAGGTTTCATACCATTAGCGGTTCTTCTGCTTTCGGAGGTAAAAATAGTAAAGTAGCCATAAAGCGCACGGATCAAACCTATAAAGTTATCTACAGGTGTTCATTTCTTTTATGTTATGAACATGAGCAGGGGGTCTTTTTTTTATTATTTTTAGCCCCTATTATCCTTGATAATGAATAAAACCGCACGGTATATCTTTTCTGCAATTGGCATTGTGCTGTTAGGTTTTATCCTGTGGTATTTCAAAAACATCGTACTTTACATCCTGCTCTCCCTTGTTCTTTCGTTACTTGGCAGACCCATTTTCGACCTGCTGGGCAGGATCCGGATCCGCAAACACTGTCTGCCTTCTGCCGTGCGTTCTATTTTCACCCTGATCCTGTTGATCGGTGCGTTGCTCCTCTTTTTTGGCATTTTCATACCCCTAATCGTGGATAAGGCGTATGAGCTTTCAAATCTTGATACCCAGAAACTTGTAGCCAGCCTTCAGGAGCCCCTCGGCGATCTCGAAAGGTGGTTGAACCGGTACAAGGTATTACCCGAAGGAGGATTCTCGGTTAACGATCTGGCGGCTAAAATCACATCGAAGATCAATATCGCATCGGTAGCGAACTTTTTTGGCAACATCGCAGGTACCCTGGGCAATGTTGCCGTGGCCATTTTCAGTACGGTATTCATCACCTTTTTCTTCCTGAAAGATGAATCGCTTTTCAGCCGGGCGATTCTTTCCATAATTCCCGATCATCTGATGGATGAAGTGTCCCGGATGATGTCCTCCACCAGAAAACTGCTGATCCGGTATTTTGGAGGCCTTGTTATTGAGGTTTCCGGAGTCATTCTCTTGAGTTTTATCGGTTTCCTGATCCTGGGAATATCTTTTAATGATGCCTTGCTGATGGGATTTCTTGCAGGAATACTGAATATCATTCCCTATATCGGCCCGATTATGGGAGGCATTTTAGCCGTACTTATCGGTTTTGTCACCCATCTCGACCTTCCGTTCCGCACTGAATTGCTGCCCCTGATGATATGGGTAGTGGTGGTATGTTCCGTGGTTCAGATCATCGACAACTGGATTTTTCAACCCTTGATTTACTCCAGCAGCGTAAATGCCCATCCGCTGGAAATTTTCATTGTTTTTCTTATGGCAGGAAGCGTGGGAGGAATTCTGGGGATGATCGCAGCTGTTCCAACATATATTATAGTAAGAGTTTTTGCTAAGGAATTTTTTAATAACTTTAAATTTGTTCAGTCATTCACAAAGAATATATAAAAATCCGGATGATCAGTAAAGCGCCTATAGTTTTCCTTATTCTTGCCCTCATGCTGCCCTTTGCCGGAATAGCGCAAACCAGTACATACGACATTTCCGCCGATGTAACCGCAGGATGTGATTCGATTAAGGTGAAATTCACCTTTATTGATAATGCCCTCGAGGATACGATACACAATTTCTTCTGGGATTTCGGCAACGGCGAAAGCAGCGAATTGCGTGACCCGCCTATCGTTTCGTATACTGTGCCTGCCCCGTATACCGTAACACTCCTTTTTGGCAGCAGTATTGAAAACATGCTGGAGAGTGATTTGACCATTATAAAAAATAATTATATCACGGTCTATCCAACCATAAAGGCCGATTTTACTTATACCGATACCACCGAGATAGGGTATTATGCCATAAGTTTCAAACACAAAGACCAGCCATACAGCAATGCGGGAATTTATGCCTGGGATTTCGGTGACGGTGAAACCTCTGCTGATCGCAATGTGATTCACAACTATGCCGGTCCGGGGACCTATACCGTTAAGCTGGCGGTTTCCACCCTTTATGGATGTACCGACAGTTCGAAACAGGTTATTACCCTTGCAGCCCCGCCCGATATTCCCCTGATTGTTGCCAGTGATACCTTCGGTTGCGGGGAAGCCAGGGTGAAGTTTGCACTGGATAATGTAGACCCAGGCACTGTAACCTCCATCCTCTGGGATTTCGGGAACGGAACCACCAGCGATCAGGTGGATCCGGATACCGTGGTTTACAATACTCCCGGCTATTTTGATGTCTCGGTGGTCATTAACGGAGACCAGGCCCATGCCGTTTCAGAAGAAAGACTCGTGCATGTTCAGCTTTTATCACCTGCCGATTTTACTTATGCTGAAACCGCTGACTATGATACGTATATTTTAGAACATACCGGAGTCACCGATCCTTCTGCCACCTATAGGTATTTATGGGAAATACATGATGTAGACACAGACACCACCAAACAGATAACAGTCACATTTCCTGCCCCGGATACCGTTTACACGGTTAAGCTTACCGTATCTGATAATTTCGGCTGCACGGATTCGAAGGAAACCAGCCTCTATGTTTTCTCGGAATTGATCGTGCAAAATGTGTTCACTCCCAACGGGGACAACCGGAATGATTTCTTTACGGTTTCCAGTTATGGAAGCACGCCGCTGGCTTTGAAGATATTTACACGCTCGGGTTCGCTTGTATATGAAGCGGAAGGCTATACCATTACCTGGGACGGATGCACATCATGGGGACTGGAGCTTAGCCAGGGAATATACTATTATGTTCTCGATGCCATCGGGGATAACCCGGACAAACGATTCCATAAATCGGGATTTATTTACCTGTACCGGTAATCATTGATCTTCAAAGGCAGGTTTGTGCAAAGCCTCCTTGCCGGGCAAAGGCATGCCCTGGCAATCCGTTCAATAACCGTATGGGATTTCCTTAAAACCTTTCCGAAATTACTTTCCAGTCAAGCACATTCCAAAAGGCCTGAAGGTAATCGGGCCTTTTGTTCTGATAGTCAAGGTAATAGGCATGTTCCCATACATCGCAGGTCAGCAGTGGCGTTAAACCCTGGCGCAGAGGATTGCCGGCATTGCTTTCCTGGACAATATCCAGGGTCTGATCGCCCTTTTTTACCAGCCATGCCCAGCCTGATCCAAAGAGGGTGACGGCGGCTTTTGTAAATTGCTCCCTGAAGGCATCAAATGACCCGAACCGGCTTTCGATGGCTTGGGCAAGATTTCCCTGGGGTTGCCTGACTCCTTCCGGAGAAAAGCTTAAAAAATAAAAGGTATGGTTCCACACCTGGGCTCCGTTGTTGAAAATGCCCCCATCCGCCTCCCGGATGATCTGCTCAAGGGTTGCATTTTCAAATTTCGATCCGGGAATCAGGTTATTCAGATTATTGATATAAGCCTGATGATGCTTCCCATAATGGAATTCAAGTGTCTGCTTTGAAATGTAGGGCTGGAGGGCATCCAATGCATAGGGTAGTTTCGGCAGTTCAAATGACATGATGATTTGATTTTAAATTATGCTAAAAGGTACACATAATTTGAATCATGGACAACAACTGCTGATTTAAAATTTATAGAGACACTAAAAATCGCGTCTCTACAAAAACACCGCTAACTGTCGATAACTGCCACTCACGGCTAACTGATTACCGATAACAGATCAAGCTCACCGATTACCTCTTACCGATAACCGCTTGCCTTTTCCCTTATCCCTTGAACCTCCTGGACACTTCATCCCAGTTGATCACGTTCCAGAATGCCCCTACATATTCATTTCTCCGGTTCTGGTATTTCAGATAATAGGCATGCTCCCATACATCAATCCCGAGAATCGGTATGCCCCTGACTTCGGCAATATCCATCAGGGGATTGTCCTGGTTCGGAGTGGAAGTCACCTTAAGTTCGTTCCCGCTTTTGACCAGCCAGGCCCAGCCCGAACCAAAACGGGTCATGGCTGCCTGCGTGAAAAGTTCCCTGAACTTTTCGAACGATCCGAAATGGGTATTGATGGCTGCACCCAGATCGCCCGAAGGTTGACCCCCGCCGGATGGCGACATTATTGTCCAGAACAGGTTATGGTTGTAATACCCGCCTCCGTTGTTTCTCACGGCTACAGGCAATTTGGAAATGGAAGCCAGGATTTCTTCAATTTTCCGGTCCTGCCATTCGCTTCCGGCCAGGGCATTGTTCAGATTTGTGGTGTAAGCACCATGATGCTTTGTATAATGGATCTCCATCGTACGGGCATCAATATTCGGTTCCAGCGCTGCATAATCGTACGCCAATGAAGGCAATTCGTAAACCATATTCGTTTGTTTTAAAGGACTGTTTTATTATTTAGAATCATTCTAAATAAATATAGGAACATTTCGTTTCACACTTTGTTCAAAAAATGATTTACTTTGTTGGCTTCACAGGGTTTAAGGTATGAAGTACATCTATTCAGCGGCAATAAGGCTCTATGGTCTGGGCATTTTTGCCGCATCGTTTTTTAATCCGAAAGCACGTTTATGGATAAGGGGTAGGAAAGGAATTTTCTCCCGGATGGAAGAAAAAGTAAAAAACAACCGTTTGATCTGGTTTCATGCTGCATCACTCGGGGAATTTGAACAGGGACGGCCCGTAATGGAAGAGATCCGGCGCCGCTACCCGGTTTATACCATACTGCTTACATTTTTTTCCCCCTCGGGTTACGAGATCCGCAAGAATTACAACGGGGCGGATTACATTTTTTATTTGCCCCTGGATACAAAACAAAATGCCGCACGGTTTATTTCGTTGATAAAACCGGCGATGGCGATTTTTATCAAGTATGAATTCTGGTACCATTACCTCGTTCAATTGCATAAAAATCAAATTCCCGTTTATCTCATCTCAGGAATATTCCGGCCCGGACAGGTCTTTTTCCAATGGTACGGAAAATGGTACCGGAAAATGCTTTCGTATTTTGACCGCCTTTTTGTCCAGAACCATGAATCCCTTGCCTTATTGCACAGCCTGTCGGTCAATAATGTCACCCTGGCAGGGGATACGCGTTTTGACCGTGTCAGGCAGATCGCCGCATCCACCCATGAAATTCCGGTTGCAGCCCGTTTCAAAGGGGATCATCTTTGCATCGTGGCGGGCAGTACATGGTCCGCAGACGAAGACCTGCTGATCCGGTATATCCATTCCTGCGATGAAACGGTAAAATTTATTCTGGCACCGCATGAAATCCACGAAGAGCATATCCGTCGGATCATTCAGCAACTCAGGAGATCCTATGTGCGGTTCTCGGAAGCAAAGGAAAATAGCGTGTCCGACAAACAGGTATTGATCATTGACAATATCGGCCTCTTATCCTCTCTGTACCGTTATGGCGATGTAGCCTACATCGGAGGAGGCTTTGGAAAAGGGATACACAATATCCTCGAAGCGGCTACTTTTGGACTCCCTGTAATTTTCGGGCCTGCCTATGCAAAATTCAACGAAGCCGTCGAGCTTGCAGGACTTGGCGGTGCTGTGAGTGTTGCCGGAATGGAGGAATTGCAATCGCACCTGAACCACTGGCTCAGCGACAAAGCAGACCGGCTCAGGGCTGGCAATGTATCAAAAGATTTCGTTCACCGGAAAGCAGGGGCAACCTCTATAATCGTCAATCAATTGTTTCCCGGTCAGCTGCAATAAAACCATCCATGACTGCCTTGCCTTCCTTTGCTGATCTTAACCGTGCCTTCCTGCACTACCTCGATTCTTTTCCGGTTGACGATGCAGGGATTCGGGATCATTTTCAGATTAAGAAAAAACATACCTACCGTGTGGTCCGCGAAATAAAATCAATAGCCGTGCAGAGCCGGCTGTCCGGAAGGGAAACCGAACTTGCCCGGATCATTGCCCTCTTTCATGATATAGGGCGTTTTGAACAATTCATGCGGTACAGGACTTTCAACGACGCTATTTCTGAAAACCACGCCGAAATTGCTGTACGGGTTTTAAAAGAACAGCATTTCCTTTCCGCCATTGAGGAGAGTACCATGAAGATCATTACCGCTGCCATTGAGAATCATAATATACCCGTTCTGCCTGAAATTTCCGATCCCGGCATTTTATTGTTTTCAAGGCTCCTGCGCGACGCCGATAAGCTTGACATTTGGAAACTGACGCTGGATCAGAATGTAGCCTTTACCATAAGGAATGAAAAGGAACCGGATGAGTACCGCATACCGGAAGTGATCCTCAGCCGGTTGCGCGAAGGGCGCGTGGTATTATTGCAGTTCGCCGAATCCATGAATGATTTCAGGTTGCTGCGGTTAAGCTGGATATTTGACATGAACTTCCCGGCTACCTTTTCCATCCTTGAAAAAGAGGGAACGATCGATAAGATCCTTGCCAGAATTCCGGAATTCCCGGAAAAGAATGAAATTTCCGCGATCCTGCACAAGTATTGCCGGAACAGGATCCAACCGTAAATCCATGGAAGGTTTCCAATATTTCAACCTGAAAAACAGGACTGTGTTTTAATAAACCGGTTGCCTGAATGCATAAAAGGTCAAATCCTATTTCTTTTTCCCTGATTTTTGCTACCTTTTACTATTCATTCCAGTCGATTATCACTGCTTTAAAAAAAAAGGATGACCGGAATGGGTGTATTTTCTGTTTTCCGGATATAGAATAATATCAATTGTTCGATAATTAATTTAAAATTGGATGAATACGTTTGATAAGGAGAAACTGGAAAGCTATTTCAATGAGGAGACCGGAAAAGAGGATGCCGGCTTTGTTGAGGAAATATTCACGGACGAAAACCGGAAAAGTTCCCTGCAGTCCTTCCTTTCTCATCAATGGAATTGCTTTCTGGATAATACCGATATTCCCGGGAAAGACTTCAATCCCCTTCTGCATAAAATCCATTTCAGGATTAACATGGCCCAAAGCCTGAAAGAGAATAG
>JAGDMB010000077.1 GCA_017860375.1 Bacteroidota bacterium
ATTTCAAGCTCCCCGGTGGTTTTTCGGTTATATTGGATAAAGACCAGGTTCCAGATTTCAATGACCAGCGGATTTCCCTTGTTTACCAGCTCTTTTCCGCTGATTTTCCTTCGTTCATCCTCCGTCCGCAGATCGAAATGGATTTCCGAGCAGGGCCCGCAGGGTCCGGTATCTCCCATCTCCCAGAAATTGTCCTTTTTTGATCCCGTCAGAATGCGGTCCTCCGGAAGGAATTGTTTCCAGTAATCAAAGGCTTCCCTGTCCATGCCGATATTTTCATCCGGACTGCCTTCAAATACGGTAACATAAAGCTTTTCATGCGGTATCCCGAATTCCTCCACCAGAAGCTCCCATGCCCATCCAATGGCTTCTTTCTTGAAATAATTACCAAAGGACCAGTTGCCCAGCATCTCAAACATGGTGTGGTGATATCCGTCGTGTCCCACTTCTTCGAGGTCGTTGTGTTTTCCGGATACCCTGAGGCATTTCTGGGAATTGGCAATTCGCGGGTATTTCACGGGAGCCGTATCAAGAAAAATGTCTTTAAACTGGTTCATGCCGGCATTGGTAAACATAAGGGTAGGATCATTCCGGATAATCATGGGAGCGGAGGGAACGATTTCATGACCTTTTGAGCGGAAAAAATCAAGGAACTTTTTGCGGACGGATACAGAATTCATTGAGTGGCTTTTGAAAATAAGAATAAATAATTGCTACATTCTCTAATATCTGGAGACAAAAGTTTTGTAAAATTAAATTTTTTCACATAGATTTGTTGGATTACCTAAGCTTTTAATAACTAATCCATTGCTTTTAATTGTCAAAGCGTAAGAAAATATACCATTACAACGATCATTTGCTGGCGTTTGAAGAAATTCAGGTAAGCCGGAAGGAAAAAGCAAGGAAGCTGTTGTTTTTTACGGTGCTCGTTTTGTGTATTTCCGGCCTGGGAGGGTATCTTTTTTATCACCATGTCTTTGCCCCTGAAAAAATCGTGCTTACCAAAAAGATCGCTTCCCTTGAATCGGATGTGGAGCGTCTTGCGGCCTCATGCGACAGCCTTGGCCTTGTGCTGGCAGGCACCTATTTTCCGCGCGACAATTATTACCGTATCATCCTGGGGATCGATACCCTGCCTTTCACCATACGGACGGCAGGATCAGGAGGTTCTTTAATGACCCCGGCCTTATCGCAGGGATCTTCCCTGTCACATCGTGTGAAGCAGAAGATCAATCAGCTAAATACACAGGCCAATATTCAGCTTTACTCTCTGGAGATGCTTCAGGAGGCCGCCGTGCAAAAGGAGAAAGAACACCATGCGATTCCAGCCATACAGCCCATTGCCCGGAAGGACCTGATACTGGTCAGTTCCTTTTTCGGAAAGCGTTGCGATCCGTTCTTTCATGAAGAAGCAGATCATTGCGGATTGGATTTTGTTGCCCCTGTTGGCACAGAAGTATACGCTGCCGGTGAGGGAATTGTAACCTTACTGAATTTTTCACGTACAGGTTATGGAAATGAGTTAGTTATCAATCACTCGTTCGGTTATAGTTCGCGGTACGCACATCTTAAAAAGTTCTTTGTTTCGGAAGGCGAGTGGGTTAAAAGAGGTCAGTTGATAGGTCTGGTAGGCAATTCCGGCAGATCAACGGGTCCCCATTTACACTACGAAGTCCGGTACGAAGGCCGGCCGGTGAATCCCGCATTCTATTATTCTGATGATCTGACGGATAACGAATTTCATTTGTTGACAAACAAAACCAACTAACGGATTCAATTGTTTAAAAAAATCTCGGGCTATGGCAAAGGCAAAATACAAATTCAATCCTGAATCTCTCAGTTATTCAAGGATTGAGATTACCTTCCGGCAAAAGGTCCTTAAAGTTATCGGGTATTCGATGGTTTTTATCGTCATCAGCATCATCGGTGTGCTTTTCTATACCTTCTTATTTGATTCCCCGGAGGTTAAGGGTTTAAAAAGGCAAAACAGTGAACTTCTTGTCTCGGTTGAGCTTTTTAACAAGCAACTGGATAAGATCACCATGACCTTGCAGGACATGCAGAGAAGGGACGATAATTTATACCGGACCATTTTTGAAGCGGAGCCCCTGAATTCCTCTGTCAGGGAAGCCGGGGTCGGAGGTGCTGACCGGTATGACGAACTGCAGAAAATGGCCGACCCGAAGCTGGTGACCCAAACGGCCAAAAGACTGGATAAGATAACCCGCAAGATTGTGATCCAGTCAAAATCCTATGATGAGCTAACACGGATGGCCATGAGCAAGGAAAAAATGCTGGCATCCATTCCCGCCATTCAGCCCATTTCCAATAAAGACCTTACGCGTACGGCATCGGGTTGGGGTTTTAGGATCCATCCGATCTACAAGATCCGGAAATTTCATTACGGCATTGATTTCACGGCTCCCACCGGAATAGAAGTATATGCCACGGGCGACGGAACAATAGAAAGAATTGAATCCTCGCAGCGCGGGTACGGGAATTGTATAATCGTCGACCATGGCTACGGCATGAAAACCCTTTACGGCCACCTCAGTGGTTTCACAGTGAAACAGGGACAAAAAGTGAATCGCGGCGATGTGATTGCATTTGTCGGCAATACCGGTTTATCGACCTCTCCGCATTTGCATTATGAAGTGTTGCGGAACGGCGAAAAAGTAAATCCCATCAATTACTTCTTCAATGACCTCACGGCCGAAGAATACGACAAGATGATCGAAATTTCCATGAGCATGGGGCAGACGTTTGATTGATGGCCTTTGGCCGGATTGCTGCCCGGATATCTTCCCTTCTTTTCGAAACCAGAACTTCAAAATAAAAACAACGATCCCGCTCCGGCGGGATAGTTGTTTTTATTGTTTAGGTAATTAAACATAATTTATTATTTATTGGCATTTTATAATATTTTTGTTAAATTAGAATCTTATTTTGTAACTCCATGCCCTATAAAGAAAAGAAGGTAGAGAAGCTCTATTATTCCATCGGTGAAGTGGCCCGCATGTTTAATGTAAACGCCTCACTGATACGCTTTTGGGAAAAAGAATTCGATATCATTAAACCCAAAAAGAATAAAAAGGGGAATCGCTTTTTTACCAAGCAGGACATCGAGAACTTCAATCTTATTTTTCACCTGGTAAAAGAAAGAGGCCTGACCTTAGCCGGAGCCAAAAAAAAGCTAAGGGAAAACCGGGAGGATGCCGTCAATAATTTTGAAGTGGTTAAAACGCTGAATGAGATCAAAAATGTACTGCTGGAAATTAAGGAATCCCTGTAGCAGGATCAGGGCATACGCTGTTTCTTATTATCGCCCCTCAGAAAATCATTGTTCTCCGCCGCATGAAATTATCATTACTAATCAAAGCCCTTGAGGAATTAGCACCCCTGGATTATCAGGAATCCTATGACAATGCCGGTTTGATTACCGGGAATCCGGAAGATGAAATCCGGTCGGCATTGCTGTCGGTTGATATAACGGAAGAGGTGCTGGAAGAAGCCATTTCCGTAAAGGCAAACCTGATCATTTCCCATCATCCGGTGATCTTTACACCCTTAAGAGGGATCACGGGTAAGACACGGGCAGAAAGAATCCTGCTCCAGGCCGTCCGCAAGAAGGTGGCATTGTATTGCGTCCATACCAACCTTGACAATACGATTGCCGGGGTCAACCTTCCTTTGGCCATGAAGCTCGGGATTGCCCATCCCCGCATTCTCGCACCGGTTTCAGGAGAGTTGAGAAAACTGGTGACTTTTGTTCCGCTGGATTATGCCGATGCGGTGAGAACAGCCCTGTTCAGCGCGGGAGCCGGTCATATCGGAAAATATGACCAGTGCAGCTATAACCTGAAAGGCACAGGCAGTTTCAGGGCAAAGGAAACGGCCCATCCTTTTGTCGGCGAAAAAGGAAAACTGCATTTTGAAAAAGAGGTGAGGATTGAAACCGTTTTTCCGAAAGCATTGGAATCAGCGGTTATTTCTTCCCTGCTGGCAGCTCACCCGTATGAAGAAACGGCGTATGATATATATCCGCTCGACAATGAATATACCATGCTGGGTGCCGGAATGATCGGTAAACTGGACCGTGAAATGAGCAAAACGGATTTTCTTGCGCGGGTTAAGGAAAAACTGGATTGTACCGTTATACGGTATTCCGGCCTCCCCGTGGGTGGCAGCATAAAAACCGTTGCCTGTTGCGGGGGAAGCGGTTCCTTTCTTATATCCAGGGCCATTGCTGCGGGTGCAGATGCTTTTGTGACCGGGGATATAAAATATCACCAGTTTCTGGATTCCGAAAACGATATCCTGCTGGTAGATGCCGGTCATTTTGAAACCGAACGGCATACGAAAGAAATATTTTATGAATTTCTTATAAAAAAATTCCCTAACTTTGCCATCCGATTTTCAAATTGTAATACAAATCCGATAAAGTACTTATAAACATGGCAGAATCAAAAAAAGCGGTTATCGATGTTATCGAGCTTTCGGTGGAAGAAAAACTCAGGGCTTTGTATAAATTGCAGAAGATTAACTCCGAGATCGACAAGATCAGGACACTCAGGGGAGAACTTCCTTTGGAAGTGCAGGACCTGGAGGATGAAATAGCCGGTCTGCAAACCCGCATTGACAAATTGCAGGATGAGGTTAAGAGCCTGGAAACTTCTGCTGCCAATAAGAAAACCGAGATCACCGGGGCCAAAGACCACATCAAGAAGTACAAGGAACAGCAGAACAATGTGCGCAACAACAGGGAGTTCGACTCCTTATCCAAAGAAATTGAATACCAGACTCTCGAAATTGAATTAAGCGAAAAAAGGATTAAGGAATTCTCGGTGCTGGTAAAAGAAAAAGCCGAATTGATCGGGGAGTCGAAAAAGAAGCTGGATGAACGCATGAACGACCTGGAATCCAAAAAAGGGGAGTTGGAAGAGATCACTTCGGATACGCAAAAGGAAGAAGAAGTGCTCATGGCCGAACGTCTCGAATACGAGAAGATGATTGAAGAAAGGCTGCTTACCGCCTATAAAAAAATCCGGAAGAATGCACGGAATGGTCTTGCCGTAGTGTCAGTCGAACGCGATGCCTGCGGGGGTTGTTTTAACCAGATACCGCCTCAGCGTCAGCTGGATATTCGCTCACGCAAAAAAATCATCGTGTGTGAATATTGCGGAAGGATACTGGTGGATAAGGACATCGTGGAGGAAGAAAAATAGCGCGGTCATTTTGCCCGGCTTTAACGGCCGTACGATCGGTTCGTCTTCGCCCTGCGGCGAAACAAAGAACAGTTTGTTATTAATTTCGATATACTGCCTGATAAATTCATGTTATTTTCATTATCTTTGGTTATAATGATCTGAATCGGATGCTCAGGTATTTTATACTGCCGGCTTTACTTTTACTCATGTCGCTTTCTTCCCATGCACAGCCATGGAAAATGTTGCGGTATGAGGGAACGCTGGGTATCGGGTCCACCAATGTTTACGGTGATCTTGGCGGCGCGCCGAACGCTGAAAGCCTTCTGTTTATACGGGATATTACTTTCCGGAGTACAAGACCCTCCGTATACGGTGCCATCCGTTATAAAATCGATCCCAGAACGGCTATAAAATTCAATCTTATTTACGGTTACAGCAAGATGGAAGATTTTACGGGTTCCCGAAATGAGCTCCGGGAATTTGTTTCGACTTCCAATCTGGTTGAATTTTCGGGACAGTATGAATTTTTTGTTCTCCAGGAGGACCGCAGGCTGAAATCCAGCGCCATGTTCGACCGCAGGGGAATGGTCAACAACTATTCCACCTTTGGAGCCTATGTTTTTGCCGGCATCGGGGGAACCGTCTTCTGGTCGGAACTGGAAATCGAACAAAGAGACTTCGATGTATATAAGCCCGGACCGTCCGTCACCCTCTCTTTGCCGATCGGTTTTGGCGTTCGATATATCCTAAGCGATAAATGGCTGGTGGGATGGGAACTGGGGTACCGCCATACCCTGTCCGATTTTCTTGACGGCATTCAAACCCCCTGGTCAGAAAACCGGGATGTATACTGGATAAGCTCCCTCAACGTAAGTTACCGCATTCTCACCACGCGAAGGAACCTGCCTGAATTCCTCGACAGAAAATGGCGCAGATTACAACGTTCCCGTTAGTCAATACCCACCATTATTTTAACATTTTTTCATTATTTTTATTACTTTTGCGCGCTAAAATTGTGTTATTTTGCGTTTAGTTGACACATCAACCTCCGTCGGTATAATGCGTAAATTGATTTTTCTTATCATAGGGCTTCTTCCTTGTGTTTTAGTCTTTGCGCAGCGCAATGCAAATTTCGGCATCATTGGCGGCGTTTCTTATTATATGGGGGATATTAATCCCTCCCGCCACTTTTATAATCCTTCTTACGCCCTTGGGGCCATTTACCGGATCAATATCAATCCCCGTTACGCGATCAGGGGAAATGCCTACTATACTACCCTCAGCGGAAACGACCTTGATTTTTATCCCGAGATTCTGCATCCCGATCGTCCATATCAGCCGGCTTCTTTCAGCACCTCCCTGCTTGACCTGAACCTCCAGGGTGAGTTTAATTTCCTCCCCTTTACTCCCAATATAGGCAGTTTCAATTACACTCCCTATGTTAGTGCCGGTCTCGGTTTTACCATGGTTATATCCAGCAATACAGAGGCTGCCCATCATCTTACTTTCCCCTTTGGTATCGGTGCCAAACTGAATATTTCAAAGAAAATCAGCACCGGTATTGAATGGAGCTTCCGAAAAGCTTTCTCTGACCTCATAGACGGACAGGAGAACCCTACCGGTGTTCAATCGCCCATCCACAATAATGACTGGTATTCCTATCTGGGAGTGTTCATTACCTATAAATTCTTTAAATATTCCGTCGACTGTCCAGCCTATGAAAAAAGGGAATCCAGATAGCCTTAAAGACCAGGTCCGCAAGGATAACCTTCCGCGTCACATCGGTATCATTATGGACGGGAATGGACGATGGGCTCAAAAAAGAGGCAACCAGCGGATTTACGGGCACCGGAATGCCGTGGCAGCCGTAAGAGATACAGTGGAGGCAGCCGCTGAACTGGGGATCCGGTACCTGACCTTGTATGCGTTCTCGACCGAGAACTGGAAGCGTCCAAGAACCGAGGTAGATGCGTTGATGTCCCTCCTGGTTTCCACCATCGGTTCCGAGACCAAAACATTGCTTGACAATAACGTGCGCCTTTTATCCATTGGCAACATTCAGGCCCTTCCCTCCTCCGTACAGCAACAATTGCATCAAACCATAGATATTACCCGACAGAACACCGGGCTCAGCCTGGTTCTCGCACTTAGTTACAGTTCACGCTGGGAGATCATAAACGCGGTACAGAAAATTGCACAGCGCATAGAATCCGGTGAAATTCATGCGCACGATATTAACCCTGCCTTGTTTGAGCAATACCTCTGTACATCCGGAATGCCCGAACCCGAGCTGCTGATCCGGACAAGCGGGGAATACCGTCTGAGCAATTTTCTTTTATGGCAGATTGCCTACACCGAGCTTTATTTTACCAAAACACTTTGGCCTGATTTTCGCAGGGAACACCTTTATGAAGCACTGATTGATTATCAGAGAAGGGAAAGAAGATTTGGAAAAACAACCGATCAGGTGCACAAAAACGTGAAAAATTAACAGATTATCCCGATGAAGAAAATTGCGGCCATCCTTCTCACTTTCCTGCCCTTTTTGACCTCTTTCTCACAGACCTCTGATACCACTGCAATTGGTTTTATCGATTACAATGCACCCCGGGAATACGTTATTGCCGATATAAGCATCACCGGCGTCCGGTACCTTCAGCCGGCTTACCTTGTTAATATTTCGGGACTTTCGATCGGGCAGAGTGTGATGATACCCGGTGACGATATCACCAAGGCGATTGATAAATTCTGGACGTTCGGCCTCTTTTCCGATGTCAAGGTTATATTGAAAAAGACGGAAGGTAAAAACGCCTGGCTTGAGATTCAACTGACGGAGCAGCCAAGATTGACACGGGCGCGTATACACGGGACGAAAAAATCGGAGACCACTGACCTCGAAGAACTGATAAAGCTTAAACCCGGCAGTCAGGTCACCGACAATGTAATCAACAATGTTAAAACTGTCATCCGGAAGCATTACGAAGAAAAGGGCTTCTACAACTGTACAACGAAAGTAGTTCAGAAGGCCGATACCAACGCTATCAACAAAGTTTACCTCGATATTTATGTCAACAAGAAAACCAAGGTCAGGATAGAGGAATTAGCATTTGATGGAAATGAGGCGTATACGGACGAAAGGCTTAGGCGTACAATGAAAAAGACCAAGCAGGTGAGCATCAATTTCTTCAAGCCCTCCAAGTACATCGATAAAGATTACAAGGAAGACAAGACCAAACTGAACGACTTTTATAGTGAGGATGGATACCGCGACATGAAAATCCTGGATGAATCGCTGGTTCGCACCTCCGATAAACGGATTGCCCTTACGATCAGGATGAATGAAGGCGAAAAGTACTATATCCGCAATATTCAGTGGGTAGGCAACACGAAACATTCCGGGGAGTTCCTCGACCGGATTCTGGGGATGAAGAAAGGCGATGTGTACAA
>JAGDMB010000078.1 GCA_017860375.1 Bacteroidota bacterium
ATCATTGCACCCTCTTATGATATCAAGGCACTTGAAATATTGAAGAAAAAAAAGAACCGGATCATCCTTTTGCGAAAGCCGGTGAAGCTTCCCGAGTTTCAGTTCCGGAGCCTGCTGAATGGAGTCATCGGACAAGACCGCGATCGCAGAACCGAATCGCCGGATGATATGAAGCCGGTCACCAAAAAGGTACCCATACGTGCGGAATTCGAGGACCTTGTTTTTGCCAATAAAGTGGTAAAACATTCCAAATCAAATACCATTGTGCTGGCAAAGAACAAACAACTCATGGCAAGCGGTGTGGGGCAAACCTCGCGTGTGGATGCTTTAAGGCAGGCTATTGCAAAAGCCGCAAGTTTTGGTTTCGTGCTCGGTGGAGGGGTAATGGCTTCGGATGCCTTTTTCCCGTTCCCCGATTGTGTTGAGATTGCCAATGCGGCCGGGATAAAAGTGGTGGTGCAGCCGGGCGGTTCGGTAAGAGACATCGATTCAATTGCATTTTGCGATGCGCATGATATGGCCATGGTGTTTACCGGCATCCGGCATTTCAAACATTAAGAATCTATCGCATGTTCATGGTTTATAAGTTTATGCAAATGTTTGCCATTTCCTGTTTCAAAATATTACCTTTACAAAAAAATTAAAAAAATATGGGGTTGTTTTCTTTTCTTACCCGGGAACTTGCAATTGATCTGGGAACCGCGAATACCATTATTATTGAAAATGATAAAATCGTAGTGGACGAGCCATCCATCGTAGCCATTGATCAAACCACAAAGAAACTTATCGCAATTGGCAATGAGGCCAGGCAGATGCACGGAAAGACGCATGAAAATATCCGGACGATTCGCCCGCTCAGGGATGGTGTAATTGCCGATTTCAATGCCGCTGAACTGATGATCCGGGAAATGATCAAGATGACCAATACCCATAACCGTTATATGACCCCGTCCCTGAGGATTGTCATAAGTATCCCTTCGGGCAGCACGGAAGTGGAAATCCGTGCGGTGAGAGACTCATCGGAACATGCCGGTGGACGGGATGTCTACATGATATATGAACCCATGGCCGCTGCTATTGGAATAGGGCTTGATGTTATTGCCCCCGAAGGAAATATGGTGGTGGATATCGGGGGAGGAACAACGGAAATTGCCGTAATTGCGTTGGGGGGGATCGTTTGCAATGAATCCATACGCATTGCAGGCGATGGATTAACAGCTGATATTCAAGCTTATATGAGACATCAGCACAATATTAAGGTCGGGGAAAGAACCGCTGAAGATATCAAAATATTCGTTGGGGCTGCCCTGCCCGATATTGACGATCCTCCGCAGGACTTTCTTGTGAGAGGGCCGAATATGATGACGGCTTTGCCCATCGAAATACCCATTTCGTATCAGGAAATTGCGCATTGCCTCGATAAATCACTTACCAAAGTGGAGTCGGCCATCCTTTCGGTACTCGAACAAACTCCTCCGGAACTTTATGCCGACATCGTACAGAAAGGCATATACCTTGCCGGTGGAGGAGGATTGCTGCGGGGCCTGGCCAAGAGGCTGACCGATAAGATCAGTATCCAGTTCAATGTGGCAGAGGATCCTCTCCATGCAGTTGCCAGGGGAACCGGCATCGCCTTGAAAAACCCCGAAAAATATTCAAAATTGCTTTTGCGTTAGATGGTGGATACACGTAATATTGCACATGAGAAATCTGCTGCGTCTTATATTTCAATACCGGGTTCTCATCCTCTTCATTATTTTTGAGATTTTCTCATTTGTGTTGATCATTGTCACCGGCAGTTATCAGGAAGCCAGGTTTTATCATGCCGGACAGAAGCTGAATAACACCATCTCCAACAAATTTCAAAATACACGCGATTATTTGTCTATTTATAAAGAAAACAAGCGGCTTGCAGAAGAAAATACCCGACTGTATAACCTCTTGAAATCATCGTACCGAATTTCCTACGTCGATTCCTCTTTCGCCGGGGATACGATTGGTGTCAGGCAATATACATATATAGGTGCCAGGGTAATCAACAATTCCGTAAATAAGAAATACAATTATATAACCCTCGACAAAGGCAGCAACCAGGGTATTGAACCGGAAATGGCCGTAATCTGCGATGAAGGGATCGTGGGTATGGTGAAAACCGTATCGGAAAATTTCTGTGTTGCACTTTCCCTCCTTAATCCGCGATTTGGAGTGAGCGCCAAGATCAAGAATTCAGGATTTTACGGTCCGCTCAGCTGGAAGGAAACTTCTGCTGATAATGCCATAATGGAAGACATTCCGCATCATGCCATCATAAATATCGGGGATACCATCCTGACCAGCGGATATGGAAGTGTCTTTCCGGAAAACTGCATGATTGGCGTCATCTCAAAATTCAAATTAAAGGGAGGGAATTATTACGAGATTACGGTAAAATTGGCGACTGATTTTCAGCGCCTCAACCGGGTGCAAGTCATCCGTAACGAATTCCGGAACGAAATCATAACCCTTGAACAATCCACCGCAAATGAGTAAGGGACCCATTCCGATCATTATACAATTTGTTGTGCTGGTGCTGTTGCAATTGCTCCTGTTCAACAATATCCGGTTTTCAGGATTCATTAATCCCTATGTGTACGTTCTGTTCTTCATCCTGCTGCCCTTTGATTTTTCAGGATCCCTGATGCTGGTGCTGGGATTGGCAATGGGACTTATCCTTGACCTGTTTATGGGTACGCCGGGTGTCCATTCCCTTGCTACGGTTCTGATCGCTTTTGTAAGGCCCGGTGTGCTGAACCTGATTGCTCCCCATGACGGATATGACCTCAATACCCTTCCGAGGGTCAGCCAGATGGGTCTGATCTGGTTTGTCAAGTATGCAGCCATTATCATTGTGATTCATCATTTGGTTTTATTTTATGCCGAGGTGTTCAGTTTTTCCCATTTCTTCTTTACCCTGTTGAAAGTGTTTTTAAGTTCTGTTTTTACTCTTGTATTCATTGTATTAAGCCAGTTTTTCGTATTTCGGAAGTAAGCCATGGATCTGTTTGCAGAGCGGAAAAAAGTCATTGTCATTATGGTCCTGGTAGTGGCCTTTTTCCTGATTGTCCGGTTGTTTTACATTCAGGTGATCGACAACAGCTATAAGTTATCGGCAGAGAACAATTCCAAACGCATCGAAACCATTTATGCCGCACGCGGATTAATTTATGACCGCAACAAACAACTGCTGGTATACAATCAGCCTGCCTATGATCTGATGATTGCTCCCTTTGAGCTCAAGTCTTTTGACAGCACGGCACTGTGCGAACTGCTTGACATTGATATAAAGCGCCTCAGGAGCGGCATCGCCCGGGTTAAGATACCGAAATACCGGAGAGAACCCTTCATTAAACAGCTTTCATCCGAGACCTATGCCAAGCTGCAGGAAAAGTTGTATAAATTCCCGGGATTCTACGTCCGTTCCAGGACCTTACGGAGATACAGCCGTGAGATGGCCGCCCACCTGATGGGTTATGTGGGAGAAGTGGATGAGAAGATCATTGCCATGAATCCCTATTATGTGATGGGGGATTATATCGGAATCAGCGGCATTGAGGGGTATTATGAACCATTTTTACGGGGTGAAAAGGGTCAGAAGGTCCTGCTCGTGGATGTGCATGGAAAGGTAAAAGGGCCCTACCAGGGAGGTCGCTTCGATGAAGATGCCCGCGTGGGAAAGAATTTCGTCTGCACCATTGACTCGCGGTTGCAGGGATACGGGGAGCTGCTGATGAAGAATTACAAAGGCAGCATTGTGGCCATCGAGCCCTCCACCGGTGAGATCCTGACACTGGTTTCCTCTCCGGCCTATGATCCCTCGTTGCTCGTGGGGAGGCAACGCTCTGTTAATTACAGGAAACTCGAGACCGATACGCTTGAACCCTTGTTTAACCGGGCGCTTATGGCCAATTATCCGCCCGGATCCACTTTCAAACCGGTAAATGCATTGATAGGCCTGCAGGAAAATGTGATCAATATCAATACAACGTTTTCCTGCAATCTCGGATTTTATGCCAAGGGAGTAAGTGTCGGCTGTCATGAGCATTCCTCACCCCTGAAATTGCTTCAGGGCATTCAGAATTCCTGCAACAGTTATTATTGCAATACGCTGCGCCGTATCCTCGAAGATCCAAAGTATCCCTCTACTACCGATGCGTACAACAACTGGCGCAACTATGTAATATCCTTCGGATTCGGCACTAAATTGAATTCGGATTTCACCAATGAGATACGGGGCTTTGTTCCCCCTTCCTCTTACTATGACCGGTATTATGGCGAGCATGGCTGGAGCTCCCTTACCGTAATCTCGCTTGCCATAGGGCAGGGGGAATTGCTGATGACGCCTCTGCAGATGGCCAATATGACTGCCTGTATTGCAAATCGCGGAAAATATTTTATCCCCCATATTGTCAGGCAGATTGAAGGTATTGACACCCTCGACAGACGATTCACCACTCCGCATACGGTGAACATTGATACGGCGAATTTCAGTATTGTGGTGGAAGGCATGTACCTTGCAGTGAACGGAGGCCCGGGCAGAACAGCCGGCATAGCCCAGCTTAGTAATATTGCCGTTTGCGGAAAAACCGGGACGGCTCAAAATCCCCAGGGAACTGCCCATTCCGTGTTTATCGCCTTCGCTCCGAAAGACAACCCTGAAATAGCAATATCGGTATACGTGGAACACGGCGAATGGGGAGCAAGTTATGCGGCACCAATCGCGAGCCTGATGATTGAAAAGTACCTTACCGATTCGATATCGCCGGGCCGAAAATGGCTCGAAACAAGAATGCTGAGCGGTAATTTATTGTATGCCAAATGACACGAACCATTAACATCCTGGAGGAAATTGACTGGCTAAGCGTGGGATTATACCTGGCGCTGGTATTTTTTGGCTGGATGAACATTTTTGCCTCAAGCTATAATGAGCGATACAGGAGCATTTTTGACCTTCACCAGAATTATGGGGATCAGTTTTTATGGATCATGATCTCCTTTTTAGCCGTTTTCCTGCTCTTTTTGATCGACCACCGGTTCTTTTACTTCTTTACCTATCCGATCTACGCTTTTGCTGTCGTGCTATTGCTGGCTGTCCTCGTGTTTGGTGTGGAAGTGCATAATTCCAGATCGTGGCTGAATATTTTTGGATTCCGTCTGCAGCCTTCGGAATTTGTGAAGATTGCCGTTGCTCTGGCAATTGCACATTACCTGAGCGGTTTTGACGTAAAACTGATGACCTGGAAGTCACTGGCAATACTTGCCGGTATTATTGGGTTTCCGGTTATCCTCATCAGCCTTCAGCCTGATTTTGGTACGGCAATGGTATTTACCTGTTTTATACTGGTTTTGTACCGCGAAGGTCTTCCCGGATGGATTATGGGATTCAGTATTTTTATAGCCGTCCTCTTCCTGATGACGCTTCTCTTATCCAAAGTAGCGGTTATTATCGTTTTGCTCTCCCTTGCAGTATTGTTTATCGGCCTTGTCAATCAGAAATTATCCTATTCCCTTTTCAGTGCCCTGGTCATGGGTGGCGTATTCGGCCTTTTGAAGATCCTCTCCCTGGTTGTCCCTTTTAAAACCGGTAACTACCTGTTATTGCTCATTGCAGCAGGTATAACGGCCATTGTCCTCGTGGTCATGGCACAAAGGAAAAAAATTGCGAATGCATTCTTTATCCTCCTTCTGCTGATCGCATTCATCGGATTCACTTTTTCGGTCAATTATGTTTTTACCAGGGCGTTAAAACCTCATCAGCAAACCCGTGTAAACATTTTACTGGGAAAAGAAACGGATACCAGGGGCGTGGGCTATAACCTCAACCAGTCGAAAATCGCCATCGGGGCAGGAGGTTTTGCAGGGAAAGGGTATTTGCGCGGAACACAGACCAAACTTGATTATGTCCCCGAGCAAAGTACGGATTTCATCTTTTGTACGGTGGGTGAGGAATGGGGATTCCTGGGCACTATGGCCGTGATCCTGCTTTTCGCAGGTCTGCTGATACGATTGTTATACCTGGCCGAGCGACAGCGATCGGTTTTTGCAAGGTTATATGGCTATGGAGTGGTCTCCATATTATTTTTTCATGTGGCCATCAATATCGCCATGACCATCGGACTTTTCCCCGTCATCGGCATCCCTTTGCCGTTTTTCAGCTACGGTGGTTCATCCATGCTTGCATTTACCCTGCTCCTGTTTATATTTATAAGACTGGATGCGGTGCGGAAGATCTATTTGAAATAACATCTGCCGGATCCTTTTCGGATAGAAAACAGGGCTGTATATGTCAGGCTGATGAACTATCAGAGCGTTCTGAAAAAATCATAATTCATCTTCTCCAGTTCCGCCATGGCCGGATAAGGATAGTATAGCAGTTCCTCTTTTGCTCCCAGGTAAAAGCCTGAGGCAACAGACCGGTAAAGCAGATCTCCGTTATAAAACCTTACCACGGTCTTCATTTTTTTCTGTTCTTTTTTCAGGATTTCAAGACAATCCCGCAGATGGCCCACATGGGAATAAGGCAGATGTTCGGCTGAACCGGTTAAAGGATTGGCAGCCAGATCGCCCAGCTTTAGTTCTACAAAAAACAGTTTCGGGAACTGTATTTGCATGGAACCATCGGTCAACACTTTCAGAAACTCCGGAGGAGTCAGATCGCTTGCTACCTGCGGTGTTACAGGACATAATTCCTGGTAAAGGTGAAGGTTTTGTTTCACTTCCTTGCCTGGGTTGTAGGGTGTCGGTTTTAATTCAAGCACAATCCCATGATCAGTAGCCAGATACAGATTCCGGAATGCTTTCATCGGAATGGTTTCCAGCACTTTATACACCGACAAATACACCGTATGTTTCGGACTTCCGTCGGGTTGTGCCACACAACGCCGACTCAGGTAATCCATATCGATGAGGTCCCTGACGGATTCCAGGTCGAGACCGAAATAGATGGCCTGCCCTTTGTTTCGTTTCCGGGTGCCTGTGGCCAGGTACGCCCCAAACTCAGCAGGCGGCAGCATCGAACCGATCAATGCTTCCGGAGTGATGCATAAATAAATATAAAGACTCATGGTTTTATAGTTTTAAATTAGGTACCTGCAGACTGTTTTAAAGGACAAGGCCTTTTTATAATGTCTTTAAAATAATGACCTGTCCGGTGAACGATATTTACAAATGGCATACAAAAGTTAGTTATTTTTGCAGGGAAAAACAAGGAATAATGAGGAATAACCTACCGGACCGGAATTTTAATACCTTAAAAATGATTCTGGCGTCTTTGTTGCTGAGCCTGCTCCTGTTTGAATATGCTTGTTCGGCAACCGGCAAATCCTATAAAAGGTACCAGCAGGTACCCTGTCCCTGTATGAAGAACAACCGCTGATCCACCCTTCATTTGCTGCTCTTTTTGCCGGACAGGGAATAGACCCTTACCGCATTCACTCCCAGAATCATTTCCCTTTCATATTGCGAAAATTGTCCGATATAGTCCATTGCCATTCCCATAACCTCTCCGTATTTTCCGGCAAGCGTGCAGACCGGCCAGTCTGAGCCGATCATTACACGGCTTATGCCGAAAGCATTTACTACTGCATCCATATAGGGCCTGAAATCATTGGCTTTCCATCCATACCAGTCGGCTTCCGTTACCATCCCCGATATTTTGCAGGCCACATTCGGAAATTTAGCCAGCTCCTCCATATGTTGTTTCCAGGGTTGAACCTCCTGTTTCCTGATCTGCGGTTTGGCCATGTGGTCCAATACAAAAACCTGCCCGGGAAAATTACGGACAAGTTGAATGGCCCCGGGAAGCTGACCGCGAAAGATAAGGATATCGTAAGCCAGCCCGTACTTTGCGAGCTTGCCGATCCCACGCTGAAAATCTTTTCTCGACATGAAATTTTCATCAGGCTCATCCTGAACCACATGCCGTACACCGGAGAATTTTTTATGGTCTGAGTATTTTTCAAGCTGTAAATCAAGATCATCCGAGCACAAATTAACCCAACCCACCACGCCTTTTATAAAGTCATACCGGTCTGCCAGATGCAGCAGCCATTCCGTTTCTTCGGCTGTCTGCCTGGCCTGGACAACAACGGAACCACTAAAATCAAGCTGTGCCAGCAGAGGCTGCAAGTCGTCCGGCAGGAAGTCCCTTTTAAGAACCGCCATGGAATCGTCAATCCATGCGTATTCTTCGGGCCTGTATTGCCAGAAATGATGATGGGAATCAATTTTCGGAGCCATTTTCCATGGATTTGAAGGTTGAAATTATTAAAAAATGTCGGAAAGCAGTAGTCAGAAGAGATTGGTTGGCAGAAAAAGGGGGAAAATATCTGTTCCGTGCATAACAACCAAAATGCGTTAAATGAATGCCGCTCACGGAATATTTTTATCTTCTGTGGTCCGCAGATTATGGACGAATGGAACACAACAAATATAGCGTTCGATTCCAGACTGATGATGAAAGGATTTTGTTATTTTTGGAAAAAATGGATGCCATGAAAGCTGCTGTTCTTGAAGAATACAGGAAAATGGTGTGGAAGGAGGTTCCCACACCTGAGATAACGGGTGATGAGGTATTGATGAAAGTTAAATACGCCT
>JAGDMB010000380.1 GCA_017860375.1 Bacteroidota bacterium
GTGATTTTAAAACAAGATATCCCAAACCTGGGCGACAAGGATGATATTATCAAGGTAAAAAACGGATATGCTGTCAATTACCTGATCCCGAAAGGACTTGCAATTAACGCTACCGGGCCGGCCAAAAAGGCGCATGCGGAAATAATAAAACAGCGCGCGCACAAGGAAGCCAAAATTCGCCAGGAAGCCGAAGCACTAAGTGAAAAGCTTAAAGCCGTCAGCCTGAGTATCGGTGCCAAAACCAGTTCCAAAGGGAAGATCTTTGGTTCGGTTAATTCCATTCAGATTTCGGAAGCCCTTAAAGAAAAAGGATTCGATATTGACCGGAAGAATATAACTTTCAAGGAAGACCTGATTAAGGAAGTGGGCAAATACCATGCAAAAATCAAGCTTCATAAAGAAGTCCAGGTCGAGATACCCTTTGAAATCGTAGCGGAATAATTTGATTTTTTTTATTTTTTTTTACCCTCCTGATCTGATCGGATCAGGAGGGTTTTTTTATTCATTATTCCTGAAAATGGAGTAATTTTCACACAGGAATATTTTGCGTGGCCAAAATCAACATCATACGGGCGTCAGCCGGATCGGGTAAGACGCATACCCTTACCGAGGAATACCTGAAGTTTGCCTTGCGCGAACCTGACAATTTCCGGCATATTCTTGCCGTAACCTTTACCAACAAGGCTACGGCCGAAATGAAAAACCGCATTGTCAGGGAACTGTACCGGTTGTCGTGCGGACAGGAATCCAAACATCTTCATCCTCTCCTTGCGGTATTGGGTATTCAGGAGGCTGAGCTGCGGTCAAGGGCGGGTTCTGTCCTTCAAAAAATCCTGCATGCGTATTCTCTCTTTTCGGTCAGTACCATTGACAGTTTTTTTCAGCAGATCATCCGCTCTTTCACACGTGAAATTGGTATCCAGGGCGGCTATACCATTGAGCTCGATACCGAAACCGTTCTGGATGATTCAATCGACAGGCTGCAGGCAGAAACTTCCGTGAACAAGATCCTGTTGCGCTGGCTTACGGATTTTGCCGCGGACAAAATTGAAAAAGGGCAGGCCTGGAGCTTCCGGAAGGATATCGCCAAACTGGGACAGCAACTGTTTAATGAACATTTTAAAGTTTTCAGCCAAAGCCTTTCTGAAAAGCTGGCCGATAAGGAATTCATGAATGCCTACCAGCGCGACCTGACGGGAATCGTTAAAAAGTTTGAGTCAACCCTTCTCCGTCTGGCTGCCGGAGGACTCGAAAAAATCCGTTCTGCAGGACTGCAAACTGAAGATTTTTACCAGGGAAAATCCGGTCCTGCAGGGTATCTCCTTAAAACCTCCGCCGGCGACTTTGATGAGCCAAATACCTACGTCAGAAAAGCAGCCGAAACCACAGAAGGCTGGCATGTTAAAAACGCTCCCCGGAAAGCCGAAATAGAAAAACTTTGCAGGGAAGGCCTGATGCATATTCTGAAGGAGATGACTGAATATTACGACCGGGAAATCGTGAATTTCAATACGGCGAGGCACGTGTTAAAGAATCTGTATACCCTCGGAATTCTTGCCGACCTGTCGGGTCATGTGCAGGATTATTGCCGTGAGAACAATATCTTTCTTTTGTCGGATGCTTCTTCGTTTCTGAGCACGATAATCGACAACAACGATGCTCCTTTCGTGTATGAAAAAACAGGGAATCACTTCCATCACTTCATGATCGATGAATTCCAGGACACTTCCCTGCTGCAATGGAATAACTTCAAACCGCTGATCAGCAACAGCCTGTCACAGAATTACGACAACCTTATCGTGGGTGACGTAAAGCAATCCATATACCGCTGGCGCAACAGCAGCTGGGAGATTCTTGCCAGTACCGTCGGAAGGGAATTCTATGAACAAAGCCTTGCCTTCACGACCCTGGATAAAAATTACAGAAGCCGTGAGAGGATCATACAATTCAATAATTCCTTTTTTGCATCGGCATCCCGCTTCCTGCAGGCCCGTTTTGACACACAGGCAGAAAATGCCGGAATCAGCCTGCCTGAAAATCTCCGGCAAACGGTGGTCCGAAACTTCTCCGATGCAATACAATCACCCGGAAAACCTGAAAACAAGGGTGGTCTTGTTCGTTTCTCCTTCCTTGCAAAAGACGACTCTGATCCCCTGATGGAAGAACGACTGGCTTCCCTGATCCGTGATATTATGGGAAACGGGTATGCCGCTGGCGACATTGCCATACTTGCAAGGAAGAATGAGGAGGCAAAGAGGATAACCGATTTTCTTCTCAGGCTTTCGCATTCGCCCGAAACAAAACCGCCGTTCGACGTGATCTCCGATGAGACGCTGTATTTGTCAAATTCTTCCGCCGTGCGTTTTCTGATGGGTATCCTGAAGTATTTTCACATGCCCGAAGATGCGATTAATAAATACTTCATTATTAATGAATATTGTACAAGTCATTCTGCGGAGGATACAACAAAGATCCGGGAATTCCTTGAAACGGACGAACCGGAAACTGTTTCCCTGTACGACCTTTTTCCGGAGGCATTTCAGCAGCTTCATGAAAATGCAGGCAATTATTCCGTGTTCGAACTGGTTGAAATCCTGATCGCGGTCTTTAAATTCGATGCATTGAAAGGGGAAACCGTTTATCTGCAAGGATTTCAGGATCTGATCCTGGATTTCACCCACCGCCAGTCTTCTTCGGTTGGCGATTTTATCCGGTTCTGGGAGGAAAGAGGATACCGAAAACCGGTTTCCCTTCCGGGTAATCCTGATGCAGTGCGCGTTTTGACCATGCATAAAGCGAAAGGGCTTGAGTTCCCGGTGGTGATCATTCCTTTCTGCAACTGGATCCTGGCAGATAACAGGAACCGCTCCATCCTTTGGTGCAGGCCGGAAAAGCCTCCCTTTAACAGGCTCAGCATAGTCCCGTTGGAGTTTACCTCCCGGCTGGAAGATACTCATTTCGCAGACGCGTATTTCGAAGAGCTGCTGAAACAATACATCGATACTATCAATCTGCTTTACGTCGCTTTTACAAGGGCTTCGGATGCACTGTACTGCTTTTCTAAAAAACCTGTCAACGATACGCTGAACGATGTTTCCAGCCTGCTGATGAACGTTTTTATGAAAGAAGACGCGTCCGCCGGAAG
>JAGDMB010000381.1 GCA_017860375.1 Bacteroidota bacterium
CTTGTGTATTCCGGTGCACCAAAGCCCTCACCTCGTGACCCTGTTCAATAAGCATCCGGCAAAGGTTGTTGCCGACATGACCCGAAGTACCCGTAACTGCAATTTTCATTAAAGGGCTTTGATAAAATTGTACATGAAGTCCACTCCTTCATAAAACTCTTTTACCCCCATCCGTTCATCCTGCCCGTGGGCACGTATATCATCGGGATCGCCGAACATCCCCGAAATACCGTACACAGGTATACCTGCCCGGCGGAGATATTTGCCGTCGGAGGCCCCGGTCGACATTACGGGTAAGACATTGACGCCCGGCCAGGTTGAAACGGCAATCCGCTCCAAGGGCTCTGTGACCTCATCCATAAGCAGCGACAGGGGAGCAACGAAAGAAGCATAGGTGCAGGTGACCGAGATTCCGGTATCGGCGACTACCTGTTTAAGGGTGGACAACACATTTTCCGCATCGTCATCGGGAAGCATCCTGCAGTTGATGATGGCGCGCGCACTCTGTGGCAACGCATTTTCGGCATGCCCGGCTTCCGCCATCGTGGCCACACAGGTAGTGCGCATCATGGCATTATACCATGGAGATGTTTCGGCAATCCTGTGGGCAGCTGCACTGTCATCTGGATTACCCAGGATGGCCAGCAGGTCCGTTTTAAGTTGTCCTGTCTCCTGCTCAGAAGCCTCTTCGAGAATGATCCGCGTGGTTTCGTTCAGCCTCACGGGGAAATCATAATCTGCAATACGGATTAGCCCGTCAGCAAGCCGGTATATGGCATTTTCCCTGGTGGGAACGGAACTGTGTCCCCCTTTGTCTCTTGCTTCAACCATAAACGAGGCATAGATCTTTTCACTAGTCTGCACATAGAGGGTAACGTGTTTCCCGTTTTTCAGGTCGCCTCCGCCCCCATCGGGATTGATGCAGAAAGCAGCATCGATCAGTTCCCTGTGATGGGTTAGCAGCCAGTTCACACCATTTTCGCTGCCGCCTTCTTCGCCGTCAGTAAGGGCCACAATGATATCACGGTCGGGATGATATCCTTCCTGCCTCAGCCTAATAAGGTTGGTCACCAGGTCTGCCGCTTCGGATTTAATATCTGTCGTGCCCCGCCCGTAAAAGTACCCGTCCTTTTCAAGGAAGGTGAATGGATCCACTGTCCAGTCTCTGGGGAAGGCCTGCACCACGTCGAGGTGACAGATGAAAAGTACCGGTGGCTTTTTTCCGCTGCCATGAACCCTCACTACCAGGTTCTTGTGAAGGGGATCGGGACCGATAGCCTGTATATCCTTTTCAGGAAACCCTGCTGTCCTGAGCCGGGAAGCCAGCGCTTCAACAGCAGGAGTGCTGCCGCTGGAGTCTGTTGTGTTGATCTCAATCAGTTCTTTAAATATGTCACGGGCCAGTTTTTGATATGTGGTCAATGTTTCACTTTTACCCGCAGTCTGAGAAAAGGTAATTCGTGTATTTACAGTGAATACAAGCAGGAAGGAAAGGAAAAGGCAGGTTCTGAATACGTATTTCTTGATACACATAGACAGGGTTTTAATGATTTGCACTCAAACATACAGAAAGTTTTAGTAAAATCCTCAGGATTGGCGAACGAAAGCGGAGGCAAAATTCCGGGGGAAACCCATTGATATTACCAAAAAATTTCCTTCCTTTCATCATGCAGCGCGATACTATTTTATAGGTGCTACTTTGGATAATATATAGTCAACTATGGATCCCCTAAAAAATCAACCCAGGGTAAAAAGGACACTTCTGGCAATATGCCTGGTTTTCCTCCCTTTACATTTATTTTGCGGTGAAAATATACCGGCCGGTGAGATCAATCCCAGAGAACGCATTCTGATGGATTCCGCATGGCTGTTCTCCTTTGGCCATCCTTTTGATGCCTCAAAAGATTTTAATACCGGAACCGGCTACTTCTCGTACTTTGCCAAAACGGGATATGGCGACGGAGCCGCCGCACAACACTTTGATGACCGTGCCTGGCGCAGGCTCGATCTGCCCCATGACTGGTGCACAGAGTTGCCTTTTGATTCACTCGGCGGACACAGTCATGGGTACAAAGCCATCGGGCGCAATTTTCCGGAGCACAGCGTGGGCTGGTACCGTAAATCCTTTTTCATCCCTGAATCGGACCTGGGTAGATGCATTGGCATTGAATTCGATGGCGTGCATCGAAATTCCATCGTCTGGATTAATGGATTCTATCTTGGGACTGAGCACAGCGGTTATACCAGTTTTAATTACGATATCACCGATTACCTCAATTACGGTGGTGAGAACGTCATTGCCGTCCGTGCCGATGCTACCATGGAAGAAGGCTGGTACTACGAAGGTGCCGGGATATACCGGCATGTTTGGCTTTTAAAAACATCGCCTTTGCATGTGAACCAGTACGGCACTTTCATTACTACGGAACTATCCGATGATCGTGCAATTGTTACGGCGCGCACCACGGTGGTAAATGAATCGGATAAAACCGCCGTCTTTGATATCGAAGAAACGATTGTGGATGCATCCGGCAAACTTGTTGCCTCAGCTGTCACCAGGCAAGTGACGCTGGCTGCCGGTGACCGGAACGAATACTTTACCCGGTTAACCGTTGCCAATCCCAGGTTATGGTCCATCGAAATGCCAACATTGCATACATTGGAAACCAAAATCTCCTCCGCAGGAAAAGTGGTTGATATGTACGAGACATCGTTCGGTATACGCACCGTAAGGTTCGACGCAAACGAAGGATTTTTCCTGAACGGCAAGCCGGTTAAGATCAAAGGGGTATGCCTTCATCAGGATCATGCAGGGATTGGTAAGGCCATTCCCGATGCGCTGCAGGAATACCGTGTGAAAAGGTTAAAAAGCATGGGGGTGAACGGAATACGCACGGCACATGATCCGCCTGCCCCGGAACTGCTCGACGCCTGCGACCGTCTGGGCATGCTTGTGCTTGACGAAAACCGGCTTATGGGCAGCAACGATGAACATTTCAGTTGTCTGGAACGCTTGGTGAAACGCGACAGGAACCACCCTTGCGTGATCTTGTGGTCGCTGGGGAATGAGGAATGGGCCATAGAAGGGAACAACAAAGGCGCAAGGATTACCTCCTCCATGCAGGATTTTGCCC
>JAGDMB010000079.1 GCA_017860375.1 Bacteroidota bacterium
CGCTCACTGTTTCCCGGACTTCCCGTCGTAAGCCCATTTAAGGTACATGGATCCCCAGGTAAAACCGGCTCCGAAAGAGGTCAGGACAAGGTTATCGCCTTTTCTTAGCAGATGTTCAAATTCCCAAAGGCACAAGGGTATAGTGGCAGCGGTGGTATTGCCGTATTTTTCAATATTAATCATAACCTGTTCCCTGCCGATTTCCATGCGGCGTGCGGTTGCCTCAATAATTCTAAGGTTGGCCTGATGGGGTACCAGGAATTTGATATCCTCATGGGTAAGGTTGTTTCTCTTCATTATTTCAACCGAGACATCCGCCATTTTGGATACAGCCACTTTAAAAACAGCCTGGCCTTCCTGATAAACAAAGTGCTGTTTTTTATCGACCGTTTCATGTGAAGCAGGATTTAGCGATCCTCCGGCAGCCATGTGAAGATTTTTTACACCGGAACCATCCACCTGCAAAATAGAATCCATAATGCCTGTTATCTCGTGGGTGGGTTCGAGCAATACCGCTCCGGCTCCGTCTCCAAAAAGAGGGCAGGATGTACGGTCTTCGTAATTGGTGATGGACGACATCATATCCGCCCCGACAACAATTACCTTTTTGTAGGCTCCGGATTCAATAAATCGCCGGCCTGTTTCCAGGGCATAAAGAAAACCCGAACAGGCTGCGTTAAGATCGTAGCCAAAGGCATTATGAAGCCCGGCTTTATCGCATATCAGGTGAGCCACGGCAGGGAAGGGCATATCGGGAGTGACCGTCCCGCAAACCAGGAAATCGATCTCTTCCGGATGAGTATGGGTCTTTTTTAAAAGATCTTTTACGGCTTTTGTTCCCATGTAAGAGGTTGCCTTCCCCTTTTCTTTCAGGATCCTTCTTTCTTTGATACCGATGCGCTGCATGATCCATTCATCGCTGGTATCCACCATGCGGCTGAGCTGTTCATTATCAAGAATATCCGGAGGAACATAACCACCGACACCTGTAATAGCTGCCCTTAGTTTCATCATTATTTGAAAGCTTCTTTGATTTTTCCGGCGATATCTGCTTTGACCACATCGATGCTTTGCCGGATAAGGTTTTTAATTGCAATATCATTGGAGATGCCATGCGCGATAAGAACCGGTGCGTTCACGCCCAATACAGGCGTTCCGCCATAATGGACAAAATTGAATTTCTCGAAAAAAGGATCCTGAATTTTCCGCTTCCGTATGAGGGAATAAAAAGCCTCGGCCTCTTTCAACATTACATTTCCGATAAAACCATCGCAAATGATTACATCTACCTTATCACCGAAAAGATCGTTGCCTTCCACATTGCCATAAAAGGTAAAATCGGTAGTGTCTTTCATGGCCTGAAAGGTGGATTTGGTAAGAAGGTTGCCCTTTTCATCCTCCGATCCGATATTCAGCAGTCCGATGCGGGGTTCGGAAATTCCAAACACATCGCGGGCGTATATTTTCCCCAGGATGGCATACTGGTAAAGAACGTCAGGCCGGCAATCGGGATTGAGCCCGACATCGAGCAGCAGGATAGGTTTTTCAGTGAGACGCGGTATGGCGGCCGCTATGGCGGGACGGATAATTCCGGGAACGGATTTAATGACCTGCATGGCCCCTACAAGCATAGCACCGGTATTTCCGGCACTGGCGAAGGAATCAATTCTTCCTTCCTTAAGCATCCTGAAACCCACCACGATGCTAGAATCGGTTTTTTGTGAAAAGGATTTTATCGGATGATCTCCCATGCCGATCTGCTGGGTAGCATGAACTATTTCGAAATTTTCAACCGGTATGGAATGGTTCCTGCAGATGGAAGTGATCTGATTCTCATCCCCGATCAGTACCAGACGGATGTTTTCCGGCAGCTCTTTAAATGCCAGGGCAGAACCCAGCATGATTGCCTCCGGGGCATAATCACCTCCCATTATATCGATCCCAATTCTCATGGAGAAGGGTTTTCAGAATGGATTCCGGTTAGGCGGAAACCTGTTTTTCTATAGCAGGTTTGCCTTTATAATGGCCACATTCCGGACATACACGGTGATATTCCACTGCTGCACCGCAATTTTGACAGGTTCCAAGGGTAGGAGCGATGGCTTTGTCATGCGTTCTTCTTTTGTCTCTTCTTTGTTTTGAATGCTTACGTTTTGGATTCGGCATATCTTTACTATTTATAGGTTACTTAAATCTTTCAACTTATCCTGCAAGGGATTGTTTTTGCTTTCTCCGGAAACAATATGTTCTCCCAGCCTGGTCAGCATCTCGCGGTTGCAGGTCGGTTCATTGTTTCGGTCCGGCGGATGTATTTTCCGGTAAGGAATACTCAGACCGATACTTTCAAAAAAATACTGCTTCAGGTCAATTTCTCCTTCCTCCGGGTCCAGCACGATGACTTCGCCGTCGTATTCTCCGGTTGTCCCGGAAAACTTAGCGTACAGAGTGCCCGTGAAATTTATTTCCAGGGGAAAGTAATCAAGACAGCGGTCGCACTGAACTTCAATAAAGCCGCCGATGGTTATGGCAAAAACCAGCTGGGTTGCTGATTTAACCATATTTACGTCAGCCCTGAGTTTTCCATCCCTGGCTTCCAGAAATTCATGCTTCTCAATGAACGACTTTCCGATGTTGAAAATGAAATCATGACTCCCTTCATGCAATCCCTTGTACGCAATAATATACTGATTCTCAGTTTTCAATTCGGGTAAGCAAAAAGCGGTGCAAAAATAAAAATATTTATGAGAATAAAAAAGAAATTGTTCGGATTGACGTCTTGGATGACCGGAGCGCAGGAGAAAGTCACAATAGCGTCATCACGGGAGGGAGTTTAATTCAAGAAAATGATTATCAATGGTTTCAACCAGCGTATCGATGAAATAGTCATCCTTGATGACATACTTTTTGGCTCCGTATTTTATGAATTCCCGGATAAGGGCTTCACTTTTTTCACGGCTCAGTATCACAACGGGGATTTCTTTTCCCGACTGGTTAATTTTCTGAAGGGTTTGCAGGCCTGACATGGTTTTGGATTCATCATCGCCCAGGATGTAATCCAGCACAATAAGATCAGGATTAAGCTTCAGGTTTTCAATACATTCTTCTCCTGAGAAATACGATTTGACCTCAAAACCTTCCCGGCACTTAAACGTGTATTCCATAAGGTTAAGCATCATCTTGTCATCATCCACAAAAAAGATCAGCCTGTTTTTCATGCCGTTCGGATACTAGCCGCCTTTAAATTGTCCGGCTTGTTTTAGCAATCTTACGGATCAAAGCCAATAAGGTTATATAGATTTTTAAAGGAAGAGGATAAGGATTAAAAAGGGTTATTTCTTAGTAAGGAATAAACAAGCAGATTTTATGGTTTCGACGCTCATCTATCCATCATAAGAAATAACCCCGCCCGACAAAAAAAATTTTAAAACTTAAAGGCAACGCCCAGTTTTAACCACGAGATTTCATATCCCAATTCTGAAAAAGCAGCGAAATTATCGGTAAAATAATACCGTGCACCGCCATAAATGCCACCATAGAAACCAAAACTAACATCGGGATCATAATCAGTGCCCCAATCCGGTTCTGAATCAATCCGCAGACCCGATCCGATACCGGCGTAGACATCCAGTTTTTCGACCGGGATGATGGTAAAATGGAACAAGCCCCTTGCCCCGAAATAGAATTCATTCCAATTATAGTCGGTACCGTAATAATGATAGCCAGAGTGCTGATAACCTACCAAGGCTCCGAGCGCTATGACCCCGACATCACCAATTTCCCAGAAGCCTCGTTCACCGGTGACGGTAATGGACGGAGATATACCGCCATAGGTACCATAGGTGTGCCCGATACCGAGTCCGGCATTTAAAACCCAATCCCCCACTTCAAAGGTTTGTGATCTGCCCATAAACGCAGTAAACAGAACAAATACTGAAACGGCAATTAATTTTTTCATACTTCGTATTTTAATTGTTTATAATGGATAACAAAGCAAAATGCTATTGGTTGCAGAACAAAAATAGGAATATTCTTTAAAAGCCTATGCAATACCCCGGCAAAATAACATTAGGTTTATGGAAAGTCCCGGGCAGACGCAGAAATCCGATTGTCAGGCATCCTGTCATGCAGCTCCCTTATTCCGTCTAACGGCAATTCGTTAAAAAGATTTTACTATTATTGCAAAAGGAAGTAAATTTGTTTATATGTTTATGCGCTTTTTGCATGACTAAATTATTATTGCAGCATGACACAACTAGTTGGTGAAATAACTCAAATTATCGGTCCTGTTATCGATATCAGTTTTGAGCAGGCGGGGAATGCTATGCCCAATATTCATGATGCCTTTGAAATCAAGAGGGACGACGGCGATTCGCTTATTGTCGAATGTCAGCAACACATCGGGGAAAACACCATACGGGCTATCGCCATGGATTCCACTGACGGTTTGCGGAGAGGCATGAAAGCCATTTCGCTTGGCGGTGAAATTACAATGCCGGTGGGCGAGCAGATACGGGGGCGGCTCCTGAATGTCACCGGCGATCCGATTGATGGCTTGTCGAAAGTGGACAAAAAGGGAGGCTATCAGATCCATAACAAACCCCCTAATTTCGATCAGTTATCCACGGACACAGAGGTTTTGTTTACAGGGATCAAAGTGATTGATCTGCTTGAGCCTTATCCAAAAGGTGGAAAAATAGGTTTGTTTGGCGGTGCCGGAGTAGGCAAGACGGTCATTATCATGGAACTGATCAACAATATCGCGAATAAATATGCCGGCATATCGGTATTTGCCGGAGTCGGTGAAAGAACCCGTGAAGGAAACGACCTGCTTAGGGAAATGATCGAATCGGGTGTCATCAAATACGGAGATGCTTTCAAAAAGAGTATGGAGGAAGGAAGCTGGGATTTATCGAAAGTGGATCCGGAGGAATTGAAAAAATCACAAGCCACCCTGGTATTCGGACAGATGAACGAACCCCCCGGAGCACGTGCTACTGTTGCTCTTTCGGGTCTTACTGTGGCCGAGTCGTTCCGTGATGGGGATGAACAATCAGGCGGCCGCGATATATTGTTCTTTGTGGATAATATCTTCCGGTTTACCCAGGCGGGTTCGGAAGTTTCCGCCCTGTTGGGCCGCATGCCGTCAGCCGTAGGTTACCAGCCGACACTGGCTACGGAAATGGGCATAATGCAGGAACGGATTACCTCCACCCGGAGGGGTTCGATAACATCCGTGCAGGCCATTTACGTGCCGGCCGACGACCTTACCGATCCTGCTCCGGCAACTACCTTCTCCCACTTGGATGCTACCACGGTATTGAGTCGCAAGATCTCCGAGCTGGGAATTTATCCTGCCGTAGACCCGCTCGACTCCACATCCCGTATTCTTTCCCCCGAGATCATCGGCAAGGATCATTATGAAACGGCCAAGAAACTGAAAGAATTGCTGCAGCGTTATAAAGAACTGCAGGATATTATTGCCATCCTGGGCATGGATGAACTGTCGGAAAAAGACAAATTGGTCGTCCACCGTGCACGAAGAGTTCAGCGGTTCCTGTCGCAACCTTTCCATGTGGCGGAAGCATTTACGGGTACCCCCGGTGTATGGGTCTCAATAGAAGATACCATAAAGGGATTCAAAATGATCCTGAATGGCGATGTGGATCAATACCCCGAAGCGGCATTTCATATGGTCGGGACCATTGAGGAAGCCATCACCAAAGGGGAGAAATTAATTGAACAGGCCAAAAAGTAATTAAAATATAATGTTGTGAAAGTCGAAATACTCACTCCCGAAAAAAAATTATACTCAGGAGAAGCGAATCTTGTAAAAGTTCCCGGGACAAAAGGATCTTTCGAAATACTGAAAAAACATGCACCCCTGATTTCAACCCTGGAGAAAGGGCAGATAAAAATCCTTGATCCGAAAAATGAACCTGTTTTTTTTGATATTTCAAGCGGAGTGATTGAGGTGCATAAAGACATTGTCACCATTCTTGCCATCCTCTAACCCCTTGTGCTGAATGTCAGATTACATAAGGCGGATAAACGGTTGCATCCTTTTCCTGCTCTTTCTTGCGCTGCCCGCCGAAGGACAAAAAAAAGTAACTTTTCCTTCATCTGATGGTCTGACCATTACAGCGGATCTCTACCTGAAAGACAAGGATCTTCCCTTTATTCTATTGTTTCATCAGGGGAATTTCAGCCGGGGTGAATACCGGGAAATTGCCCCAAAACTGTTAAACCTGAATTATAACTGTCTTTCCGTTGATTTGCGGTCTGGAGGTAAAGTGAATTTTGTTGAAAATGAGACGAGCCTGGATGCAATCGGGAAGAAAATTTCCCGTACAATGCTGGAGGCCAGGACCGATATTCTGGCTGCCATTCAATACTCAGGCGAATACAATGACCATCCGGTGGTTTTATTCGGAAGTTCCTATTCCGCTTCCTTATCGCTAATTGTTGCCAATAAAAATCCGAGGGTGAAAGCAGTTGTTGCCTTCAGCCCCGGCGAATTCTTCCTGCCTGCGCTGGCCGTCAGCGATGCATTGACCGGATTCAATAAAAAAGCATTCATTGCCGCAACCCTTACGGAACAAGAATATCTTGGAAAAATGCTTTCGGAAATCCCCGATCAGCAAAAGACTGTTTTCACTCCCAATCACTCACCCGGGACATCAGGAGCAAAAGCTTTATGGGAATCATCCGCAGATCATCCGGAATACTGGCTGGCGCTTCTCATGTTTTTTAAAGAACTGAACAACAGCGGGATCACTCATTCAACTTCCATCCCATGAAGATCAAATTCCTGCTCCTCCGCTTTAGTTCAATCGGTGATATTGTGCTGACTACCCCGGTTATCCGATGCCTGAAGCAGCAGGTAGAGGGAAGCGAGGTCCATTATGCCACCAAAAAGCAGTATTTGCCTCTGCTGGAGTCCAATCCCTATATTGATTCCATTCATTGCCTGGAGGATAGTTTTCCGGAATTCGTACGGGAACTGGAAAGGGAGCAATTCGATTATATCATTGACCTTCACCACAACCTGAGGACTTTTCTGATCAAATCAAAATTGCGGAAAATGGATTTTTCCTTCCGCAAACTGAATATAGAAAAGTGGCTTAAAGTGAACTTCAAAATAGACAGGCTCCCCCGCATTCATATTGTGGAACGGTACCTTGAAACACTGTCTCTTTTTGAGGTGGTGAATGACCAGAAGGGACTTGATTATTTTATTCCCGAAAAAGACAACAACACGGTTCAGTTTCTGCCGGAAGAATTCAGAAACGGTTATATCGCTTTGGTGATCGGAGCCCGGCATTTTACCAAACAATTACCGGTCAGCAAACTCATTGCCCTTTGCAGTTTAATCAGGGAACCGTTGTTGCTGCTCGGAGGCAAGGAGGACCATGCAAACGGAGAGGACATTGTCAGACAGGCACAGGGCAAGGTGTACAATGCTTGCGGATTGTTCCCGATCAATCAGTCGGCTTCACTGGTTCAGCAAGCCCGTGTGGTGATCACTCCCGATACCGGCTTAATGCATATTGCAGCTGCTTTTAAGAAAAAGATACTCTCCGTCTGGGGAAATACCATACCGGAATTTGGCATGTATCCTTATTTGCCCGATGAAAAATCCCGGATAATACAGGTAGAAGGCTTGTCCTGCCGGCCCTGTTCAAAAATAGGCCATACCTCCTGTCCGAAAAAGCACTTCCGGTGCATGAACGACATCGACGAAAAAAAGCTTGCGGAACTGGCAAAAAATTTATACTAGACCGGCCTGTTGAATTTTTTTACCGGGCATAACTTCTGCGCAAAATAAACGTACATAGGTTAATAAAAGGTTGTAGTTGCAACGTTCTTTTTCGTATATTTATCAGAAAAATATTCCCGGCAAACAATCCCGGAACGTTTTTACAGTTATTACATTAACCATATACTAAAAGCTATTAACATACAAAAATGGTAAGCTTAAAGGTTTTATTCGGTTTTGTTCCGAAAACAGCTGAATATGAGGCATCAATGGATGCTCTCAGAAAAGAATACCAGGATTTTGTGTCCTTCAGTCAGTCGAAGGAACTGGCGGATTATCTCGACCTGGAAAAAACCATTCATTCTTCCGATTTTGACCTGAAGAAAAAGCAAATTCAGCAGCAGAAATTTTCCGGAACACCTGAATTCCGGATGGAAAAAGAATACCTCACACAGAAGAAATCAAAAGAAATAAAGCAATATTTTATTGTAAAGGATTCCGTTGCGCTAAAGGAATACCTTGACACCGAAGCTTCTGAATCCCTTGCGCGCTACAATCAACTGGAAAAATTCATTCAATCTCCGGAATTCGCTGATATTAAACGAAATATGGAGCAATCTGCCGCGCAGAAATTTCGTTCCTCCGAACTGTATAAAACCTATACCCAGTATCAGGAACTCATCAAGAGTTCCAGAATCTCCGGTTACACTAAAATGGTCCGTTCGAAATACTATGCCGATTACAAAGCACTGGTCAATACGCAGCGACTGATGGATTTTGAGCTCTTAGGGAAAATCGTGAATTCAGTCGATTTTGAAACCCGGAAA
>JAGDMB010000382.1 GCA_017860375.1 Bacteroidota bacterium
AAGAACGCTACGGTCCAAACCGTCACCGGAGGTTACAGCCGTCTTGTCTCCTTTTTTCGGGGTACACCCAAAAAGCAGCATTCCGGCCAAAAACAGGAAAGCAAATGATTTCTTATTCATAGAGTGAATGATTAAATATTCACCGTAAAGGTAAAGCAAATATTTGAGTATTTCTATTTCTACTGGTTTCCAGGGTTTCATACACTATGGTTCCATCGGGTCGTAAAGTGGAGAATCAGGTTCCAGCCCTTTCCCATAATAGTTTCTGATCATGCCCCTTCACACGCGTTGTTTAAATGGGTCAGGAATAAAAATCCCATACGGATAAAAATCGGGAAAGGATATTTTTTCTTTTTTCCTTTCAAATGTCTCCTTACATTTGACTCCTTATAAATAAAAATCATTATGGCATTCAACCTGAAAATTACGGAAACCACGCTGGAAAATCGCTTGCTGAAATATATTGAGGAAGAAAAGCAGAGCAGGGACAAAAAGATCAGGAAGATGGCTGACATATTGATCAAGGATGAACTGATATCTTTTGAGCTTTCAAAGCAATACATAAAAGACCTTCAAAAGGCAAAGTCCCTCGACCCGTTCGTGGAGCTATTGCTGGCTTTCTTTTTGGCCGATGCCGAGGAATGGGAAGAAAGCGTTTTGCTATTCGAGCAAATTCTGAAAAAGGATATCAGTAAGCCGGTGGCAGAAGATATCCGGCAACTTATCTCACTGATCCGGATCTCGGAGCTGAATTTCCTTCCTGCGGCGGACGAACTTGACAGTCTGCTTGAAGCCATCAGTTCGGAAGAGAATATTGTTTCTGTGCTTTGGAAGCTCGCTGAACTGCTGAACGGTGGAAAAAATCAGGAATTATTGCAGCGTTGCGCTGAAAAGGCAAAAGCAATGTTTCCTCAAGTATACCGGACTGGTTTGTTTCAGGCATGGTTATTTGCTAAGGATAACAAAATTGAACCGGCAATCACAGAATTTTCAAAGGTGCTGGAAAGCCTGAAAAAAGAGGATTCTGACGAACCTCATGTGCAGATTGAGAGGGCTTCCGTTAACCTCAATCTTGCGGAATGCAGTCTTTTATTGCCCGTTCCCGATGGAGGCAAAGCCACGGAATACTGCCATGAAGCACTTGAACAGAGCAAAATGACAGGGGATCCGATGCTGGAAATGCTGATCCTTTTAACCCGGGCGAAGGCTTATTTATTACCGGAAGACAAGCAGGACCGGAACCGGGAGCTTGCCCTGAAGGACATTAACCGGATCCTTGAGATCGATCCGCAAAACAGGGAGGCTTTAAAACTTCTTCAGAAAACAGAAGAATAGGGTATCCTTAAACCCGTATGAAAATGGCCGGGTGAAATCGCGGACTTATTTTTCCTTCAACAGATGCGGTAGTAAAAAATCACCCAGGCGCACCGGATCATTTGTTTTTGCCCATTTCGAAGTAAGGGTGTATTGTTCTCCCAGATTATCAAAATTGAAGAACAGAAAGTCTGCATCCAGATGAGGTATCCATACATAGGTAAGGGGGACAAGTTCGGGGGCTTCTGTGGCATATTCGATTATTCCCCTGATGATCCCCCTGGTGAGGATGGCATCAAAAGAAATACCCAGCCTGTCAAATATTCCCTTGTCATTGATTCCGAATCCTTTTAATTCCTCGCTTATGGCAGGTGCATCATCACTTTCCCGGCTGATAATATAAACCCTTTCAACCCCGGTCCCCCTGAATTTTTCAAATTGCAGCAGGGCACGCCAGGGAACATGATCCTCACCAAGCCCGCCGTCGACAAATTCCACATCGGGTATGGTTGTCACATTTCGTATCCTCACGGGCGGAAATACCAGGGGAAAAGCAGAAGAGGCCATTGCAACATCCACAACGCTTAACGATGTGTCGGATTCTTCATTGATCTTGCGGCTGCACATCCTGTATTCCGTTTTCCTCAGTTTCAGATCCTCAAGATGCGTGAAAGAAATACTTGTTGCAAATGGGAGATCGCCCATGGTGTAATATCCCAGCTTTTCTTCAAATACTTTCTGATAAAGGTCTCTTGCGGGGGCAGTATTCACCGGGATCTTTTTTTCATCCTGGATGAAAATATGGTGGTTGTCCAGGCTGTCCAGCAATTCATAATAGTCCTCCCAGGTGATCTTTCGGCTGAGAATACCATTGAGCATTATGGCGTTAAGAGCCCCTGAACTTACCCCCGATATAAATACAAGATCCTTCAGGAGACCTCTTCTGTCCAGCTCCTCCAGCAAAGCGCCTTCCTGTGGTATGCGTGCCGCTGCGCCGGTGATGATAACCGCCACACCGCTTCTTTCCTTTGCAATAATCTCTTCCTGATTTCTTTCCTTTTTATCGCTGGGAAAGATGAGCAGGAATAATAGTAAAAGCATGGATAATGGAATTATGGAGAGAATGCTCAGTACCCATTTTTTCTTTTTCCGGTTTTGTAAATCCCGCTTCATTCCATGATCAGGTGAGGTTTTTATGAAAAGCCGATTTTATCTGTAGGCAATTGGTTCAAAAATAATTAAATTATACATTTGTTTTACAGGGAAAAGAAAGGCTATCGAAGTGCAAGGATTGTTCCTGCACAAATCAAGGCGAATATAAAATACCATTCCACCATGCACGATGTCTACCTTTACGGTATGATTTCACCCAGCACAATGGTTGTGCTTGAAGAGGGTTTTGTCTATCCACGGCCCAATGAGTATGCGGAAATAAAAGAATCCCTGCCGTCAGTAGGGGGTGAAGCAGTGAATTCCGCCATCATGCTGTCGAAGCTGGGCATAAAAACAAAACTCGACGGCATATGGCTGAATAAACGTCATGCAGGGAAAGTCATGTCTCTTCTTGAACCTTTCGGCATCGATGTTTCACGCATTACCGTAAAAAACGAAGGCGGGACCGAGGAAATGGTCATTACCGACAGGACTTCACGCACGGTCTTTGGCAATTATGCCCGTTTTCATAAAGGGAAAAAGCAATGGAACGATCCGAACGAGGAGGATATTCAGAAAGCAAAAATGGTCGCATTGGATCCTTACCTGAGGGAATCCTCCCTGCAGGTTGCACAGTTGTGCGTTCGCAACCATAAATGATCATTTCCCATGAACTGCGTGATCAGTCCTATCCCGGTGGCGACATGCAGCCGCTCTTTCAAGAATACCAGACTCGCTGCGAAGGACTGGTCATCTTTACTTTCGGTGCGGATGAACTGTGGTATGCACGGCGTGACCAACCCATCCGGAAATGCAAACCGTATAAAATCACGCCGGTGGATACAACCGGTGCCGGAGATTCGTTCCGTGCCGGAATAGTGTATGGACTATTGCATTCCTGGGATGACGAATCAACCGTGGATTTTGCCTCCGCCGTTGCCGCATGCGTATGCCTTTCTGCACCCCATGCGCTGAATGCCCCGGGATTGGAAGGAGTGCTTGCGTTTATGAAGGAAAGAAAACACGCTAAAGCCTGAAAGAACAAGTTTTTCCGGATAATTTGAACGATGTGCAGGTTACAGGAACGCAGGACTGTAAAAACTTTAAAAGGGTCCTTTGTCTATTCAAAATATTCAAACGCATCGATGATATCCAGGTAAACCCCGTCAAATCCTTTATCCATTATTTTATCAAGGTAGGAGTCGGAACTCCCGTAAATAATGTCTTGCCAGCCCGGGTCCCAGTATTCCACCTTATAATTTCCTTCCCAGTCGGGATTCTCCTCTTTCATCCAGGAAGGCGGATCGGATTTCCATTCATCCTTCCAGTAATACCGGTAATCCTCTGCTTCACCAATGCTCATATAGGCGATCACAAGACGACTTCCGCCAGTGTTTTTGGTTTTGAGCAGACTTATTTCATTGCGGGTGAATTCCTCCCCGTTATAAAAGTAATCGATGAGAATTATATCATAGCGGGTTGCCGCAAGGGCAGTCAGAAATGCTTGCCGCGTCGGGTAATCCTCCGGATTGATCAGGTAGAGAAAATTTTTTGCTTCCGAAAGGTCAGTTATATCGTTCGCGTTTACATTATAAGGCTGAACAGGGTATCCGGGAATTTTGCGAAGTTCGCGGTCGGGTGCCGCAAAGGATATGTAGTTCCTGTCATTATTCTGCCGGTAGGAATCATCCATTTTGCTTTGCGATGAGCAATAATCCGTTACCAGCACCTCCACGCCGTTTGATTCACACACATCGAGGAAGGCGGTCATATACTCGCGTTCATCCGTTGGGGTGGCCTTATCGTCTTTGTCATACCCGTAAAAAAGATCTTCCCTGCCCACACCGTCAATAGCCTGAAGGTATTCTGTGGCAGACTGTCCGTCTTCCTCCCCATTCTGCGTCACGAGCTCCTGTCCATTCTGGGGGATCACAATGAAATTTTCATCGACTGTTCGCGCATACCGGCTTATATTTTGCACAAATTCCCGCATATACTGCCTGTAAACAGGATCAAAATCGTCGTCACCGCAATTGAAAAAAAACAGGATGACCACCAGGATCAGCAGGTAATTGGTCCTTTTCATGGGATCTTTTTTATACAATATAATAAAGGATGATCAAATTACCAAAACTGAAAAATGGTTATTTTTGAGATAAACCATAACCGTCATTTGCACATTATTTTACGGAAAAAAGAAAAGAAATGAAAAATATTCCTTGCAAAAGGCAAGACTACGAACCTCCCCTGGCGGTCGCACAATGGGGATGGCGGTACCATCATATGGGGATACCCGTCATACAACCCTTGCCGGGAGAGCAATATCTCCCTCACCTGAAGATTTATGTCAGTGGTTTTAACCAGAGCCCTTTCGGTATTGAATGGATGCGCTTTGACGAAGACTGTCCGATA
>JAGDMB010000006.1 GCA_017860375.1 Bacteroidota bacterium
GTTTACTCCATTTTCTTCTCCAATCCTTCCGCTGCCTTTAGCAAATCCTCAAATGACATGGGTTTGGCCAGAATCTTCCGGTTACGATCGAGCAAAAAGAGCGAAGGGGTTGCGTATACAAAATAATCACCGGCAGCTTTCCCGTTCCATCCTTTCAGATCGGAACCATTCTGAAAATTAGCACTGTTTTTTTCGATGGCTTCAATCCAGTCTGTCCTGACCGAATCTATCGATACGGCAAGTATCTCCAGATCAAGGGCTTTTGACATATACCACTTATCAAGCTTTGGCATCAGTTCTTCGCAGCCGGGGCACCAGCTGGCCCAGAAGACTACCAGGGTATACGGTTTTTCAATGGCAGAAAGCCTGATTTCCTGGTTTTGCGGATTCCGTATGGTAATATCGGGTGCCTGCATACCGGTGGCAAGTTTGCTATAGGATTCCATTCTCCGGATTAATGTTGAACTATCATCGGTCTTGCAGACCGTATTCATGTAATGATCGGCCATATATTTCAGCACATTATCCAGTTTCAGCCGTTCGAAACCCTCCATCAGATAATTGATCACAAAGTCATACACTTCAGGATCCTTGTTTGTATTTGCCAAAACAATATCCACCGCTTTCATGAACTCCTTTTCGAGTTCGGGCTGGGAAAGCGCAGGATCACGGTAAAGCATAATATACCTCACCACGCTGTGGGTATATGCACCGCTGTATATAAGATCTTTTTTGCTGAAATCGAGTTCATCGAAATAATGCATTTTATAAAATGACTGCCGTTCCGTTTCGGTGAGGCTGGCATCAAGGAATGGTGTTTTGTGCATGGCGATAAGGGAAGCAGCATATGAACCCTTATACCTTTCACAGGTTTGCACGATAAACTGCTGTTGCTCTTTCTGCAAATCGTTGTATCGCGTAACGACAGAACCGTATAGTTCATCATCAGCAGGATACCGGGCCAGCATGTTTTGCAGCAGTTCCATTTTGTTCTGGCTCAGGCTCTCCTGTTTCAGAAACCCATAATAGGCCTTGTTTTCATTGGATTCCAAAATGACCAGGCTATCCTGAATCCATGGATACACAGTTTGAATGCGTACATCCTCACGGTTAAAAATAATGTCGACCGTGTTCATCGGAGTATTCCGACGGCCCTGGATGAGGGCATTCTCTGGTATGATTCTGTACATACCCGGCTGTGCATTATCGGACAGAAAAAAAGCACACACACTGTTTTTCAGTTCCGTCGTATCGATGATCTTAAAGGCATCGCCCCGCAGGGAAGCAAGGAAAATTTTAGAATCGGGCAGTCTGGAAAGCCGGATGTCAAGGGTATAACCGGAATTTGAAAAAACGGCAGAAAGACAAGCAAAGGTGAGGATGCAAATCGTGATGAAGTATTTCATACCATACATATTTGTTTTCGTCAATTAAACGGTATCTGCCATGCTGATTGCCATCAAACCGCCTCAATGGTGGAAGGGGGTTTGGGTGTGATATTGTATGTTACGCTGACGATACCGGGCACTTCGTTTATAATGTCGCGGGCCAGAAGTTCCAGGGTATCAAAAGACAATCGCGTTGGAGTGGCCATCCGGGCATCGGTACTTTCCCAGCACCGTATTTCAATTTGTTGTCCGAAATCGCGTTTGCCATCACGTATACCCGTTACACGGTCATCGTGCAAAATGGCAAGATACTGAAAAGCTCCCGTGCCCTGCAGCAAACGTTCAACAATTTGTGTGGCTTTCCGAACCGTTTCGATGCGTTCGGGTGTCACTTCACCTATCACACGTGCTGAAAGCGCCGGACCCGGAAAGGGGATTCGTTCGAACACACTGGCAGGCAGACCCAATGCGTGTCCGATTTTTCGCACACCGTCCTTGCGCAGCTGTATAAGCGGCTCCAGAATGCGGTAGCCAAAGACCTGCTGGGGATCAATACCAAGCTGTTCAAATACATTATGCTGACGCTTTATCCCTGCGATGGTTTCATCCACATCCGTTAGGATGGTACCCTGAAGCAAAAACTTTGCCCCGCTTTCCCTTACAATTCGGCCGAACACTTCCCGGTAAAACGTCTGTGTAATGGCCTCTCTTTTTTCTTCGGGATTGGTAATTCCCTTTAGCGCAGCGAAAAATTCCTTTCGTGCATCCACCACTTCTACGGTTACACCCAGCTTCTTAAATAAGCCGGCAACCTGCATAGCTTCACCTTCACGCATAATGCCGTTCTCAACAAAGATGGTCCTCAGATGCGGACCCAGGGCACGATGCCCCAGCATAGTTACGACGGATGAATCTACTCCGCCTGAAAGGGCGTTTATGGCAATGCCATCGCCAACCGTTCTTTTTATTTCATCCACTTTTTCGCGGATAAACAATTCGGAATTCAATTCCTGCAACGTAATTTCTTTAATCATAGGGTGTTCTCCTTTTATTTACCGTCTCATTTGTTTAGGGACAGACCGGATTCGTCCACTTAAAGGTTAGACAAAAATTTTAAAAAAACAACCAAAAACGTCCAAATCCAAACCGGTGATTTCAATCCGATACGAGAAGGTTTTTTTCGCCTCCTACCCTATTCAGGAAAGGTATAAAAAAACTATATTTAGAGCCAAAATATAACGATCCCATGGCCGGTACTAAAATTAGCAAATACTTACGCCTTTTCGCGCAGCTGGAAAAGCTGACAGAAAAATGTACGGATCCGATAGCCCGCATGGCCACTGTTAATGCAATCCTGTATCACAAAATGGAGACCTTTTCCTGGGTCGGGTTTTACCTGCTGAAGGAAGGACAGCTGATCGTGGGTCCCTATCAGGGTCACCTGGCCTGTCAGACGCTTGAGAAAAACAAAGGGGTATGCTGGGCGGGGATTAATGAGAAAAAGACCATTATTGTGCCGGATGTTCATGATTTTCCCGGACATATAGCCTGCGATTCCCACTCGCGGTCAGAGATCGTTATCCCCTTGCTGAACCGGGAAGGAGAATTAACCGGTGTAATGGACATTGACAGCCGGCTTGAAAATAATTTTGATACCACCGATGGGCGTGAACTGGAGAAAATCTGCAGGCTGATTTACAGGCAGGCTGGTAATTAAAGGGGGTTCTCAAATTCCCGGATCAGTTTTTTCAATTTTTCAAGGGAATAAGGTTTGGTCAGCAACTGGTTGAAACCCACATCCTGAAAATCATCAAAAAACAGGTTGGGGTTATGGGCTGTCAATGCCACCACCGGAATCTGGTTCACCGGATAGGGCATTGATTCACGGATATACCGTGTGGTTTCAATGCCATTCATAACCGGCATTTCAATATCCATCAGCACCAGATCAAACTTGCCTCCGTTTTGAAGCATTTCCAAAGCTTCGCGCCCGTTTTCAGCCTCAAGGATCATGTGTCCCATGCTCTTTACGATCTCTGCAATTAACAAACGATTGGTAAAAATATCATCTACAATAATGATCCTCATGACAACAGGTAGTTATGAAATGGATTATGCGCGGCGGATAAAAAATCAGCCCAGTTCACTCAGGGTTCGAATAATTTTCAGGCTGTTGATTTTAACTTTTGAACCTTCCAGTTCAATAATTTTGTCATTTTTGAATTCCGTGAGCGTGCGTATAAAGCTTTCCTTTGTTGTACCTGCAAGCTCAGCCAGTTCGCGACGGGTAAGCGGGAACTCAAATTCAGGGCTGTCATATATTACATCTGAAAAATACAAAATGACATCGGCAATGCGACCAGGCAACTGTTTGTGAGACTGGCTCATCAGCCGGTTAAAGATGAACAATCCATCCTTGCTCAACTGACTGATTATGTGCATCGAAAAGTCCCCATTTGCCTTTAAGACCGTATTGAATGCATGCCTGTCGATAAAACAAATCTCACAGGTCTGAATAGCCGAGGCGGAGAATTGATGCATATCTCCGCCGAATATTGACATCAGTCCCAGAAATTCATTTTCCACCGCGATCTTAAGAATAATATACCGATTGTTCCGCCCTTCCTTGTATATTTTCACCAAACCTGATTTCACACACATGATATGAGACGTACGTGTATTTTGCCGGAATATCACCTCTTTTTTATCATATACGACCACATTGCTGTTTTCGTTAAAAAGAGCAAGCTCATCTTTCGAAAGGAACATCGAAAAAGGCAATGGATAATAATTCTCCTTATTGAAATCGGGTGCCATTTTATTTGTGCGTCGCATCACTAATTTAGCAAATATATCGATTCATTCATTTAAAATTCAGAAAAAAGATGATTCACATCACCTGATACAGGTAATCAATGTCATGCAATCTTTGGTTCAAAAAAATGCCGCATACCGCCTATTTTGCTTACATTTACATGACTGTGTGGGTTTAGGAATCATTCTCCTCCATACGGGGATCAATTCAGCAGTGTTTTAGATGTTTTCATATTTTATTGTTATCTTCATCTGCAGTTAAAACCATACTATCGTGAACAACAATCAACCGTTGATACTCGTTGTGGATGACAGCACTACAAATGTTGTGCTTCTTGAAGCCATTCTGGATGAAAAAGGTTACCGCATTGAAACTGCCCTGAATGCAAAGGAGGCCTATGCCATTATAGCACAGCAAATCCCTGATCTCATTTTGCTCGATCTGTTAATGCCAAAAATTTCCGGCTTTGATTTCCTGGCCCAGATCCGCAGTAATGAAAAAACACGCAGCACACCTGTTATTGTTGTTTCCGCCCTTACCGACGAAGAGAATATTACCAAAATAATGGAAATGGGCGCTATGGATTTTATTAAGAAACCGATCGATCTGCAATACCTCGTTGAAAAAGTGGAGTCGGTGCTCCACCCGTCTTTTTAAATTCCTGCCCCTGACAGAGAAGATACCCAGGAGAAAACTTTTTTTATCCTCCCTTTTTGCTCTTTCGTCAAAAAAGGCACCCCTTTTAAATAATAACCTGAACTTTGAGTGCCTGCGAGTCGTTCATTACACATACAACGTGACGGCAGGTGAATCCGGTTTATTTTGCAAACTACGACGAAACAAACAAAAACAACTTGATGAAAAACATATTAGTGGTGGATGACAATCAGATGATGCGGAAATTGATCAAAAATCTTTTCCCGGGGGAAGAATTTGAGATAACAGAAGCGACCAACGGTATGGAAGGTCTTGATTTCGTCAAACAAAATCCGGTGGATCTTATCATTACCGATATCGTTATGCCAAAAATGGAAGGGATTGAGCTGATCATGAATCTTCGCCGTGATTTTCCGAAGATCAAGATAATCGCCATTTCCGGAGGGAAACCCTATTACTTGTATATGGCCAAAAAGCTTGGCATTGACGGCATCTTTACCAAACCTCTCAATCACCAGTCATTTTTGCAGGCTGTAAAACGGGTAATTCAGTTTCCGGCCACAGCAGATAAACTCATAGAATAGAAAACAATACTGCCTTTTCTCTTTGATGATACATATCATTCTGTGAAGGTGTTTAATATCACTGGAGTATTTAATGGCTTGAAGCACCGTTCTCCGTATTTTTGAAAGAAACCGGAATTAAAAACGGCCAGCCCTTTTTATTAAACATGTTCACGGATGAGCCAAAGTGCCGATAAAAATAAGCTGATCATTGATCATTTATTGAATGCCTACTCCGTTGATGCTATTATTTCCTCCTTTTATGCCATTGATGCAAGAATAATTGCACTTATCAAATGCGCTTCTGAAGATTTTATTCATTTCAACACGGTTTACAGGAAATATCATGAAGAGATCAATTTGTTATCCGCAAATTCCCGCAGGCTTTACGCCTGTTTTAATGAAGAAATGAATCATCAGTACGCTGCTGAAATCCGCAATTCTGTTACCATTTTATTCGATAATCTGAATCGTTTTGAAAACCTTATTGAATTCAACCGGAAAGTTCATGAACAAGTGCTTCAAAAGCTGGAACAGATTTTTATTCCCGTACAAATTTTTTATCAGAATCTCAATACCCTTCGGTTGCTTTCAGCCAATTTAAAGCTTGACCCGGACCTCCATGGTCAGCATGGCGAAAGAATGAACCGCAACATCGAAGATATTTTCCTTACCTATCCTGACTTTCTGGAAAGTCTTAAGAAGCTAAAGAAATTTGTCAGCAATTCCTGCATCGCTATCGGTTCACTTAAAAAGAATTATCTTGACAGTGCCTATCACATCCTGTCTTTTTGCCTGCACATAACCGACACCATTCTTCACAAAGAAAAACAGGCAAAGGAATTCAAACCCGTTCTTGAAGAAATCCTGGTTCAGACGAGGGTAATCAGTTCCGGCATTATTAACCACCTTCAGTGCCAGGAGACTGTACAGCAAAAAATTGAACATGTACAAGGAATACATAAGGAAATTATAAAAAAATTATCCTTTCTGGTCAACCGGACTGGCCAGGCCGATTATGAACTTACGAGGGCAAAGCTTTTCTTTCATATCAAGGAAGTTGCCCTTCTGCAATCGGCTCAGATGGTCCATGCAAACCGCGAATACCAGAAAGCAATTGAGGTCGTTCCCACTGAATTTTTTCGCCTTGGCGATTGTATCCGTGAGATCGATATTCTTTACCAAACCTTTTCCACACCTGATAAAGCAATCGATGGCAATGGTTTTGACGCGGACCTGAATATCCGGAAGGAGGTAAACCTGTACAATGAAATTGATGCCACCCACAACATTTTCAGGCTTCAAACCGAAGCGATCATCCAGCGACTACTGAATTTTACCAACAGCTTTACCCTGATTCTTAAGACCTGTTCTGATTTCCAGCGTATCATCGACACAATTAAGCAGCAACGGCACACGCCAAACGGTGATGAAAGCGCAACCATTGTAATGCAAATGTCGGAAGTTGCCGCAGAACTTTTGCAAACCATTAACAGCGTTAAAACAATCCTGGATGAGAATGCGGATGCAGCCTCCTTGCTCCGGCATAAATACAACAATGAATATTTGGGAAACCATTACGAAGGCATCCAGAAAGAGGAGGTCAAGGCCTTATCCAATGCTTTCAGGGAACTTAATTACGTGAACCGGGAAGTCCTTCAGGTATTAAATGCGAAAAGGAATTCTCTCCAGATTCCTTCAGGCCTTAAAGAATCAATAGAATCGGTCCGCTACTATACGTACTTTGAGAGCGAAATCACCCATATCATACAATGTCTCAATGAAATATCCGACAGGATGAATGCAGGGGATGCCGTTCTTATGAAAGAAGACGCAGAAAGGATCGACAGCCTGCAGGAATATTATACTGCGAACAGTGAACACCGAGTTCATGATACGGTTATCCGCAACAATAATAAAGCCACACGTGAGTTTTACGAAGAAAACACTCAACCGGCTTAAAAAGTAGACAGGGGCAGGACAGAAATAGTCGAATAATGCATACATTTATCCATCCGAACCTGCTTTATGCCGGCCAAACTGAACCAAAAGGATTATGCCCGCCTGAGTGAATGTATTACCGGGGAATTCGGTATTAAAATGTCCGATAAAAAAAGGGTAATGCTTGAAAGCAAACTGCAAAAGAGGGCAAAAGAATTAGGCTATCCAAATTTATCGGTTTATATCGATTATTTCTTCTCCGAAAAAGGCATGGAGGAAGAGATCATTCACATGATCGAAATATTCACCACGTACACGACGGATTTTTTCAGGGAGGATGCGCATTATGAATATCTGATGAAGACGCTTTTACCGGATCTTTGTCCAAACGGAAAAAGGAAAAACCTGAAATTCTGGAGCGCCGGTTGTTCAAGCGGCGAGGAACCTTACTCACTGGCAATGGTTCTTGCGGAATACCGGGCTCGAAATCCGCTGACAGACTTCCTTGTATACGGTACTGATATATCGGCCCGTATGTTGAAAACGGCCCATCAGGCAATGTATAAAGAGGACAGGATCCATAACATTCCGCTGGAACTAAAGACAAAGTACTTTTTGCGAAGCACGAACAGGGAAGATAAAAAAGCAAAGATTGTTCCCGAACTCAGGGAAAAAGTTATCTTTTCACGTCTGAACCTGATTGACGAATATTATCCCACGCCCTTTGTCTTTGATGCGGTATTTTGCCGGAATGTGCTGATATATTACGACCGGAGAATGCAGGAAAAGATTATCCTGAAATTGTGTTCCAGGATAAAAAAAGAAGGATATCTTTTTCTGGGCCATTCTGAGTCCATTGCCGGGCTTAATTTGCCCCTGAAACATATCCAGCCTGCTGTTTTTATGAAAAGTTGAGGTTTTGACCGGTTCACAGCCCTCAGCACACTCTACCTCCATTCTCGCGCGCTATTGATCTCTATGTCTTACCTGTTGTTCACTTTTTTATTTGGTGATATGGTTTTTGCGTTATAAAAAAATTGCTTATTTTTAGATTGTCCGTGTAGGTTGTAAATACAAACAGGTATGGATGCAAAAAGCCGCAAAGAAACCATTTCACAATATACTTCTTTAGCCGTTGTTATTCTTTTCGTTTTTCCTCTGGCTGCCTTTTTCCTTGATTTGATCACCAAAGATGTCACGTATGATGCCAAAGGATTCTGGTTCCTCCTGAAAACCAATCCCGTTCACTGGATAATACTATCGTCTTTTGTCATCGTTTCTGCCGGAATCTTTTTCCTTGTAAGGCATTTCACCCGCCTGCTGGTAGATAACCAGGCAATCATCGACAGGGAACAGGAAAGGACAAAAGCCATAAGCGTCTTTACCCAGCAACTCATACACAATGATTTTACTGCATCGCTTCCCCTGACCGGTGAAAATGATGACCTGGGCAAATCCCTGATCAACCTCAGGGATACCCTGAAAGCAAATAAAGAAGACGATGCGAAAAGAAGAAAAGAGGATGAATTGAGAAACTGGCTGGCAGAAGGCATGGCCAATTTCGGGGAAATCCTGAGAAACAATATTCACGACCAGGAGCAACTGACCTTTCAGACAATCAAAGCACTGACCAAATATATTGCTGCCATTCAGGGAGGATTTTATCTTCTGAATGATGCCGATGAGCACAATACATTCTTTGAACTTGCGGCTTTTTTTGCGTACGACCGGAAAAAATTTGCAGATCAAAAGGTACCCTATGGTGACGGTCTCATAGGGACGGCTGCCAAAGAGCAAAAGACCGTTTACATCACGCAGATTCCCGAGAATTATATCAGTGTCACGTCGGGACTCGGACAGGCCACTCCCAAATGCCTGCTCATCATACCCATTATACGTGAAAATGAAATTCACGGTGCCCTTGAACTTGCTTCGCTGAGCCATTTTGAAGCACATCATATCACGCTGGCGGAAAAAGTGGCGGAGAGTATAGCCTCCACGCTGTCCGCTGTCAAAACCAATGTCAGAACAACGCGTTTGCTGGAAGAATCAAAAGCACAGGCCCAGACGCTGTCCTCGCAGGAAGAAGAAATGCGGCAAAACCTGGAAGAATTGCAGGCGACCCAGGAGGAAGCGACACGCCAGGCAGAACGTTTTTTGATGCTGGAGAATGCGGTTAACCATACCATGATCCGCGCCGAGTACAATACCGAGGGCAAACTTCTGTATGCCAATACGAAATTCCTCAATAAACTTGAATATACCTCAAATGCTCAGGTTGAGGGAAAAAACATTGAAATGTTCATCGGTGCAAAAGACCGGGACTGGTTCCATAAAATCTGGGAAGACCTGTCAAAGGGGGGAAGACATTTTGAAGGCTATATGAAGCATGTTACACGAACCGGCAAGGATCTCTGGACCATTGCAACCTATACCTGTATACGGAAAGAAGATGATACCGTCGATAAAATCCTCTTTCTCGCACTGGATACGACCGAACAGAAAAAATTGAGCCTGAAGATGGAAGGTATTATTGAATCGGTTAACCATTCAGGCATTAAACTTGAACTTGATATCAACGGGAACATTGTCGAATCCAATGAATTGTTTTTCAATACCTTTAAATATAGTGTCAAAGACATCCAGAACCTTACTGTTTTCGATATTATTGATCCCATTGAAACAGAAGGTTTCAATAAGAAATGGGATACCATTATAAAAGGTGTCGGATTCATGGGTCAGTTTAAAGCAAAAACGAAGGACAATGAGGAAAAATGGATTCGGGGATCTTTCAGTGCCGTCATTAATATGTACAACGATGTGGAAAGGATCATTTGCATCGGACAGGATGTCACAAATGAAAAGCAGATGGAAATTGAACTAAGGAATCAAACGGAGATACTGAAAAAACAGGAAAAGCTGTTGCGGGAATCAGAAAAGGAGCTCAACCGGAAGCTTCGCCAGGTAAGGATAGAGATGCAGGAACAGTACAAAGAAACAGAACACATCAAACTGAGGAATGAAAGGACATTGGAAGGGGCATTGGACGCAATCATCACCACAAGTCATGACAATAAAATAATTTTCTTTAATCATACAGCTGAAGAATTATGGGGACATAACCGGCAGGAAATCTTGCATCATGATGTCGGTATTCTTTTTTCACACAAGCTCATTGAAGAAGATGAATTCCTCGCCACTTTTGCAGGTCCGGGTGATAATAAAATAATCGGGATACGAAAAGAAATTAAAATACTGACCAAGAAAAAGGAAGTAAAAAAGGTTCGTATCGTATTATCCCGCACCCAGGTTGAAAATGATATAACCTATACTGCTTTCATTCAGCCTGTTGAAGTTAAAATGTTATGAGAAACCGTTGATTGTATGTTCTTTGGAAGAAAAAAAATTCAGAAACGGCAGCAGGGCAGAATTGATGAACTGGAAAAAGAGAATTCCCTCCTGAAGGAAAGGCTGGCGCAGGCAAATTCGGATGATAAAAACCGCAGAGACCTTGCCATAGCCATCGAGAAAGCGGAGGAGTCGGAACGAACAAAAAATATCCTTCTTGCGAATATCTCACGGGAGATAAGGACTTCCATGAATGCCATCATCGGTTTTTCAGAATTGCTGAATATCGGTAACCTGGATTTTGACAAAAGAAAATATTATGTCAAGACAATCCGGAACCAGGGTACTTTGCTGCTTAAATTTATCGATGACATAACCGAACTGATTAAACTTGAATCGGGCAAGGTTAAAATTGCCAAGGTAAGGTGTAATCTGAACATGCTGCTGAAAGAAATACTCCTGTATGCCGGTCAGCAGAAGAAAGTCCTGAACAAGGAAGCCCTGGATATTAAACTTGAACTGCCCGATAAGAGCGGGTTGGTGGTTTTTACCGATCCCGGACGGCTGCAACAAGTAATTGCCAACCTCATCAGTAATTCGCTTAAATATACGGAAAAAGGCTATATTGAATTCGGCCACATGCCTCCTGTGGACGGGAAAATCGAATTCTTCGTCAGGGATACAGGTGTCGGACTGGCGAAAGAAAAGCAAAAGAATATATTCAGCCGTTTCCCGGATGAAGAGTTGGATAGTATAAAATTCGAAGGAGCGGGACTGGGACTGACGCTTTCAAAATATCTTGTCAAACTGCTGGGAGGGAAAATATGGGTTGAATCCGAACTGGGCAGGGGCTCCGTTTTTCGTTTTACCATTCCCTATGAGCAGGCACTGCCTGATCATCATGAATATGCAGCCGCCGGTGAAGAAGTATACCCTGAATTTAAGTGGAAAGATAAAGTAATCCTGGTCGTTGAAGATGATGTTGTCAATTTCCGGTTCGTGGAGGCCATTCTTCATGACAGCGAGGCTCAGATCCTTCATGCTGTGAACGGAAACCAGGCTGTTGAGCTGTGCCGGTCGATCAGCAAGATCGATCTTGTTTTAATGGATATTAAAATGCCCGAAATGGATGGTCTGGAAGCTACAAGACAGATCCGGCAGTTTAACAAAAAAATACCCATCATCGCACAGACGGCTTTCTTTATGGAAATTGACCCGCAAAAATGTTTGGCTATGGGCTGCAATGATTGCGTCACGAAACCGATCGACATCAAGGAATTCCTTGAAAAAATCAACGGTTTTCTGAAGGAATGAACGACAGCATTACGGTTTTTTCTTCAGCCAGCCGGTGATCTTCTCACTGTAAGGACTTTCTTTGGGCATCAGCACATCCACAAGCCGGCCGTTCTCATCGATCAGGTATTTCTGAAAGTTCCATTTCACTTCCGAATCCATAACTCCATTTAGCGACTTGCTGGTCAGCCAATGATACAAAGGATGCATATCCTTTCCTTTCACGGAGATTTTTGCCATCATCGGGAAAGTAACCCCATAATTGACGCGGCAGAATGTTTCTATTTCCTCGTTGGTGCCCGGTTCCTGGCCCATAAAATTATTGGCAGGGAAGCCGATAATGACGAAGTGTTCGCCACCGTATTCCTTGTACAGCCTTTCGAGGTCTTCATACTGAGGTGTATTTCCGCACTTTGAAGCGGTATTGACTACCAGTACTTTCTTCCCTTTCAGCGAGGAAAGAGCAAAATCTTCATCATTAATGGTTTTTACGGTGAAATCATAAAAACTTTGAGCCGGCTGGAGTTTTCCCTGAAGAGGGAAAAGAATAGCAAGCATTGCGGTTACAAACATAATTTTCATTGTCAATGTATTTTGTTTAAGAGTGGCATACCATGGATATCCATGCAGCCGTTATTTTACTATCATCAACAGACAACGTGAGGGATTGTTCAAGAGGCCCCTCCCTTCCATTGGAGTCATTCGCAGAACTATTCTACGGATGATCCCCCCTCCCGTTTTTCCTTCCGCCTATGGCAGAAAAAATCCCTCAGGTTCAACACAACAGACACGATCAGGGCAGCAAAAAACAAACCCAGCGTAAATATCTCCACGAGTTTTGGATCAACATCTACAGGCAAAAATCGTTCCACAATGTATTCAATATAGGAGGCGGGAAGGTTGGTTTCTCCCATTTTTTCCAGCACCCTGTAATGCCATTCCGTGAAGGGGCAATACCCCACTCCGTAAAATATACCAAGGATGAACCATGAACAGCCTGTCAGAAGCAGGGTGACCAGGTTCCAACCTCTTGTTTTCCGTACCATCCATCCGAAAAGATTAAAGAAAATGAGGCAGGTATGGAAGAATATAAAAAAGAAATCCAGTAATTTTACCATACAATCACCGCTAAAACCAATTCAAAGGTAACGATAATTATGGTCCACAAGAATATAGTGATTCAGGGATGGGTACAGGGAGTTGGCTTTCGGTATGCAGCGCGCAAAACTGCCATTCAATATAGGATAGCCGGCTTTGTCCGGAATTTGCCTGACGGAAGTGTGTATATTGAAGCCGAAGGTTCAGAAGAACAGGTGAAGGAATTCATTACCTGGTGCCACAAGGGCCCTGCCAGGGCGCAGATCCATTCCGTTTCCATAGAAGACGGCTCCCTCAGTGATTTCAGGGATTTTAATATTGCATTTTAGGTAAGCTGCTTCTGCTTAAATGCAATACGGAATGAAATAAGAAAGGTATGTTTCTGCAGGCACAAGACTAAACCGGTTCTATGGCGTTTCTTTCAACCCATCCCTTATTGCCGTCGGTTAGCTTAATATTCATCCAGTTTTCAATACTGTCAATGACCATTACCCGGGTACCTTCATGCAGCATAAAAACATTATTGCCTTCCGCGTCAGGCGAGCTTTTGATGGCGACCGAGGGTTCCATCACAATAGCCGCAGCGCTGCCGGAAATAGTGTCAGCCCTCCTGAATGAGCACCAGAACGTAAGAATTGCCAAAAGCAGGAGTGACACTGCCGAATAGAATCCGATCCTTTTCAGTAAACGGTTTCCCGAAAAGAAATACAGCAGGAACAGGGCCAGCATAAGCGTAAAGGAGACCAGGCTCAGGATGGCCCATGTGTTGGAAGGCAGCAGGTTGACCAGCCTGACTATCCAGCGCTTTATAAAGAAATCAGGAATGATGTCAATCTTATCCACGATGTGGGCATTCGCAATAGCAAGGTTCAGATTGATATCATCATCGTTGGGGGCCAGTAGTTTTGCCTTCTCATAATACAGAATGGCATGACCCAGGTTCTTGTCTTTGTAATAGGCATTGCCCAGGTTATACAGAACTTCAGGGGTCTGAATTCCTGTTTCAATGATCTGATGATAGATCTCAATTGCCTGACCAAAGGCATTTTTCTGGTAGTATGTATTGGCCAGTGCAAAAAGCGAATCCGCCCGGTCCATGCCGTTTGCGAAAGAAAAAAACGGCAGAAAAAGTAAGGGTATAATCCCCATACGGAGTTTTCGGCATCCCTTTTTTAACCATCCTTTACGCATCGGTGTATTCATAACCTGACAGTATTTATTATCAACTGAGTTCCTGCTGTAATCTGACAATAAGTTTAACCGCTTCATCCAGCAGTTGTCCGGCATTTACAGCCTCTGATGCCGGCGCATACCGGGCAAGTTCACATGCGCTTATGATCTCAAACATTTTATCCACCGTTTCTTCCTTAACGTGATGAGCAGCCAGCGCGGATGAGGCATTTTCCTTTGACAGGTCGGACAGGGGGATATTCAATTTGTCACTCAGGTAAAGCCAGAGAGCCCGGAGCAATTCATCAAAAAATGCATTCTTATTTTCGGCATGGATCATCCCGGCTGCCTTCCTTAACCGCTTGCGAGCGTATTTATTTGCTTTTCTGTTCTTAACAAGAACCACATCCCGGGTCCGGCGGATATGGTTTCTTCTGAGCCAGAGCACCAATCCTGCTGCTAAGGCCAATAAAAGGTACACAAGATAAAACCGCAGATCCTTAACCAGGATTAATCCATGGAAAACCGGATTCCGGGTTTTAAGTTTAATATATTGAATATCGCTTCTGAGCAGTTTTACATCCTCCTTTGCCACACCGGAAATCACCGGGAGCAGCGTATCGCCTTTGCCCTTTTCCACCCGTACAGTATGACCCGATGACCGGAGGGTTTTGAATTGCTTTGACTGCAAATCAAAGTAGGTGAATTCAACGGGAGGAACCGTGAATTCTCCCGGGTAATGCGGGATCAACAGATATTCAAAAGTCTTTGTCCCGGCCATTGGACCTTCGGGAGCGGTTTTGATAACCGGATCATATTTCTCAATATCCGGGGGAAAATTGAGTACGGGTTCATCCACAATCTTATAATTGCCGGTTCCCCTTAGGACGATCTTGTAATTTACCGCATCGTTGGTACTGACCTTCGTTTTATCGACGGAAGTCTGAAGGGTAAAACTTCCCACGGCTCCTGTGAAAGTGACCGGTTTGTCAGCCGGCAGGGGTTTACTCCTGACGACCATGCGGTTGGACTTCAGCTTCATGGGAATATCCTGAACAGAAGGTTCAAAGAATTCATCAAAGAAATTAGTCGATTTGCGCTTGACCTGCTGCCTGACGGATATATCCAGATCAAATGGAGGAATGACCAGTTGACCCGTTTTTTGAGGGATCAGCAATACTTTCTGCAGAATTCCGGTATAGTAGATATCGCCGTTCACATTTTCTCTTTCAAGATTTCTCAGAGGGGGGATCTCAATGGGTTCGGTAAAAAAACCGGTGAAATCAGGTCCTTTGTATCGCTGATCAATACCCGATATCTGAAGTTTGGTGAATAGTTTTACCGTAGCCACAATTTGCTCCCCGATGTACGCCTCATTTTTGTTCAGGATAAGTTTTACAAAAACATCATCGGAAGCATTGCCTGAGGTATTTGCATTTCCCTGCACCTGCTGTCCCTGTGCGGATGCATCTGCGGAGCCACCGCCCACAATTTCGATGGTCAACGCATTGGATTGAATACTTTTGTTCTTGATACGGGCCGTTGCAGGGGCAATGGAGAATTTTCCTTCCTTCACTGCCCTGAAATAATAGGTGTAGGTATAGGTGGTTTTAGTGTAGGTCTTTCCGGGTGATGATTCAATTTGGGTACTTTGTCCCACGCTGGGCCCTCCCAGATACTGAAAATCATTAAACGCCGGCAATTCAATATCGGCAATTTTTTGATTCGACTCATACTGTATGGTAAACTGTTCTCCCACCCTCATCACATTCGGTTCTGCCGTTGCAATGAAGGGCACATCCTGCGCGGTGAACCCTGCATTCAGAAAAACCGTTACCCATCCGGATAGAATAAATACCCGGAAGAGGGTGCGGCTTGGTTTTATTCGTTTGTCCATTCTATTGCTTTTTTACCAGTCTTTTTCAACCGGTATTCTTTTTACCTGGCTTTGTTTTTCCCTCACTTTTTGCAGCACTTCCTTTTCATCGTTTTCCAGTGCCTGCAGCAGCCTCTCGGCATCCTCTTTCGAAATCTGACCCTTCTGCTGCTGCGCTTGCTGCTGCTGGCTTTGCTGCTGCTGCTGATCCTGCTGGTTTTGTTGATCTTGCTGATCCTGCTTATCCTGGTTGTCCTTATTCTCCTGCTGATTCTTATTCTCCTGCTGTTGTTGCTGCTGCGTGTTTTTCAAGCGCAGGGCATATTGCAGATTATGCTTTGCATCTTCATCGGCTGGATTATTTCGCAGTGCATTTTTATATGCTTCGATGCTTTCATTCAGTTTGTTGGCTTTTAACAGCGAATTCCCCTGGTTATAAAAATACCGTGACCGTTCATTCCGGTCTTTTTCCTGTTGGGTCAGGTTCTGGTATTTGGTGGCCGCCGCCTCATATTTTTCCTGCTTATAAAGTGAATTGGACAGGTTGTATTCAGCCTTCCGTGAAGTGGATTTTTTTTCAAGGGCTTTCCGGTAATTCACTTCTGCTTCCCCGTATTTCTTATCGTTGTATTCATGATTTCCCTTCCGGATAAATTTTTGTTCGGGTTGTGCATAACCGGCAACGGAAATGAAAAGAACCGGTAATAAAAAGAAATATTTCATACGATTGCTCATCGGAACAGGGTAAAGTTTTTAAACCATTTGTTTCTTCTTTCCAGTATAAAAAGGTCGAGTATCAAAAGACCCAGCACAATCCAGATAAGGACAGGGAACTGTTCTTCGTATTCTGAATAAGCCCTCGATTCCATTTCTGTTTTCTCAAGCCGGTTCAGCACTGCATACAAATCATTCAGACCTATATTGCCTGCAGTGGCACGGAAATATTTGCCATTCCCGGCCTGGGCAATCTCACTCATCATTTGTTCGTTCAGGCGAGTCGTGACAATATTTCCATTCCTGTCACGCCTGTATTCCTTAATATAAGAATTGTCGGAATCGGGAATAGGCACACCTTCCGGTAAGCCTATACCGATGGTATACACGTTTATGCCTTTCTCTGCTGCTTCACGTGCTTTCTCAACGGCATCTCCTTCATGATTTTCCCCATCGCTGATGATGACGATGGCTTTGTTTATTCCTTCCTGTGAACTGAAGGATTTCATGGCCAGTTCAATGGCTGAGCCGATAGCTGTTCCCTGTCGTGATACCATGGAGGTGTTTACGCCGGAAAGAAACATTTTTGCACTGGTATAATCTCCTGTAATGGGAATCTGCATGTACGCGTCGCCTGCAAATACGATCATGCCCAGCCTGTCGTTCTCGAGTTTATCAATCAACCTTGAAATAGCCTGCTTTGAACGTTCGAGACGGTTGGGTTCAATATCCCTCGCCAGCATGCTATTGGAAACATCCAGGGCGATCATAATCTCAATGCCCTTGCGTTTGACTTCCCTGATCTTTGATCCGAACTGAGGTCCGGCAATGGCCACGATGATCAATCCGATACTCAGCAGCAAAAGCAAGAATTTAATATGGTAACGGTTCAGGGATGCATCGGGCATCAAGTCCTTTATGAGGAGCGGATCACCGAATTCTTTCAGGGAGCGCTTTCTTATCCAGATATAACCTGCATAAACAGCTATCATCACCGGCATAAGCGCCAGCAGCCATAAGTATTCCGGATGAGCGAACCTGAATATTGCTTTTTCCATAATGCCTCCTTTACTAAGGAATGCCCCTGAAAACAACGTACCGAAGGAGCATTTCGATCAGCAGCAGCAGCAATGCGATGCCCGCATACAACCTGTATTCTTCCTGCTTGCGGCTAAATTCCTTAACGTCAATTTTTGATTTTTCCAGTTTATCGATCTGGGTATATATCTGCCTGAGTTTCTCATTATTGGTTGCTCTGAAATAATTGCCATTGGTCATATCGGCAATTTCCTGCAGGGTCGGTTCATCGATCTCAACCGGTACTTTCTGAATAACCGTGCGTCCGAATACATCCTGAAACGGATAGGGAGCCATTCCTTTCATCCCCACGCCGATGGTGTATACCCGGATTCCGAATGTCTTGGCGATCTCGGCAGCGGTGAGCGGATCAACGGAGCCGGTATTGTTCATCCCGTCTGTGAGCAAAATGATCACTTTGCTTTTTGCCTCACTGTCTTTGAGCCGTTTCACCGCATTGGAAAGGCCTAAACCGATCGCGGTTCCGTCTTCAATGATGCCGCTTTTGATATCCTTGAAAAGGTTTATCAGCACGGCATGGTCTGTTGTCAGAGGACACTGGGTAAAGCTTTCCGCACTGAAAACGACCAGTCCGATCCGGTCGTTTGGCCGGCCGGAGATAAATTCGATCGCTACATCCTTGGCTGCCTCAAGCCTGTCGGGTGTGAAATCACGGGCCAGCATACTGCCTGAAATATCGATGGCGAGTACAATGTCAATTCCTTCCGTGGTAGTTTTCTCCTGCCGGTCGGTTGACTGCGGGCGGGCCAGAATGACAATAATGAAAACCAGAGCGGTAATCCTTAACACGAACGGAAGATGCCTCAAAACTACCCTGGGCGTTCCCTGAACCGGTTTTAACGGGGCCAGGGATGAAATTTGCAAATCTGCCTGCAGCGTATTATTTCGGAAAACATACCACAGGATGAAGGGCAGTAAACCGAGCAACAGGTAAAGATAATTCGGATGTGCAAATTCTATGGCAGTCATACTTCGGTTTTCAGTGTTGGCACTTTAAGGATTCCGTGCGGATCGGTCTCACCGGTTTCAGATACGGGCTGAGGACGTGTATCCCTGACAAAAAGGATTGCATTTTCAAGCTGGTTCATATTCTCTTCCGGTTCGGGCTCCGCCTTGGCAAATTTTACCAGATCGGACAAACGGAGAAGGGTTTTCAGCAAACCGTAATTCGTATCCTTTCCGGTATAATCCTGAACGGCTATGAGTATTTCGTATGATGTCTGTTCCAGCGCCATTATATTGTAGCGATTTTCAAGGTAGGTTCGGACTATATCCGAAAGCCGGGAATAGTATTCCTTAACCCTCCCCTGTTGCCAAACTTTTTCGGCTTTCAGCTGCTCAAGTTCCCTTAACGCAATAATATCGGGAGCCTCAACCGGTATTGCCCGGGCAAGGACAGGCTCATTCCGCTTCTTCTTTTTGAAATAATATACCATGAACCATACCATCAGGCCAAGGGCTGCTGCCAGCAAAACCCAGGGAAATATTTCCCTGGCGGTCAAAGGAGCTTTATACAGGCCTTTAATGTCGCGGATCGTGTTGGTGGTATCGATCGGAAATGAGAGCACTTCGAGATAATTAGCAGCCGACAGGATGGTATCGGCATAACTGCCGGAACGGTATACAAAGGGAACGGGGTCAATGTACAATAAGCCTGTATCAAAGGCGGTAATGGTGAGCTTTTGTGTAAGGACAACCTTGTCATCCTTTCGGTTCTGAGAAGAATCGATTTCCCCCTTGTCAAGGATCTCGACGGATCCGGAAAGCGTATCCCCAAAAACGGGGAATTCCACCACCGTACCCCTGGGCTTTTCAACCGTAAGGGTAAGGTGAACCTGGCCGCCCAGGTCGATGGTATTGCTGTCAAGTGCAGCCTGCACCCGGATCAGCTGCGCAGTGACGGGAGAGGACAATAAACCTGCCATCAGCAAAAGATTCAGGCGTATCCCTTTACAATTCATATGATGCTTCCGGATTATCCAAACCATGGCTTTTCAGTTCCTGTGTTTAAAAAGGGAAATAAGCGGCCTGACATAGTCCTGATCCGTCGCAACCGAAACATAATCCACCCCAGCTTTTTTGAACAGTTCATTCAGTTCCTCCTGCTTTCTTTTCCAGGAATTCCGGTACGCTTCGCGCAGATACCGGCTGGAGCTGTCCACCCATTTTTCTTCACGGGTCTCGGCATCCTTTAATTTTATCAGGCCAACCGGAGGAAGCTCAGTTTCGCGTTTGTCGTATACCCAGATGCTTACGATATCGTGCTTTTTCCTCGCTATCCGGATGGATTCCTCGAAATCGCCACCCATGAAATCAGAAATAAGAAAGGCGATGCTTCTTCTTTTAATAGCGTTGGTAAGATAGCGCAAAGGTTCAGTGAGATTGGTACCACGGTTTTCGGGATTATAATTGATCAGTTCCCTGATGATCCAGAGAATATGCGATCTGCCCTTTTTGGCGGGAATGAATTTTTCGACCCGGTCACTGAAAAGGATTACACCCACCTTATCGTTATTCTGAATGGCCGAAAAAGCCAGCACGGCTGCAATTTCGGTAATCATATTCTTTTTCATCTGGTGACGGGAACCGAAATCCCTCGAACCGCTTACATCGACCATCAGCATCACGGTAAGTTCCCTTTCTTCCTCGTATACCTTGCTGTAGGGATGGTTAAAACGGGCCGTAACATTCCAGTCCACATTGCGGATATCATCCCCGTACTGGTATTCGCGCACTTCGCTGAAGGTCATTCCTTTTCCCTTAAAAGCAGAATGGTACTGACCGGCAAAAATATGCTGTGTCAGTCCCCTGGTCTTGATTTCAATCTTCCTGACCCGCTTTATCAGTTCTGATGCTTCCACTTTCTTTCCCCCGGTCGTTATTTCTTGCGTATACTTATGGTAAAAAACCATTCTCCCTCTTCCAGCCTTACCACATAATCCTGGTTTTTGTCGGAATAGTACCAGGTTTTCTCATCTTTCTTTTTATAGAGGCGGTCAAGTTCACCGATGATTTCTGTAAGATTTGAATAATCCGACATCCACCGGACATAAGTGCAAATGTTTTTTTCTGACAGGAAGAATAACATAGTTTGTTCGGAAGTCTTATCCACAAACTTTATCATGTTATAAGACCTGTTGACGGCATTCTTTTCAAATTTAAACCCGGGCCGTTCTTTCTGCATTACCTTAATAATCTCATCCTTTTGCATGCCTATATAATTCTGCGCTGACGCAAAAAAAGAGAAGGCCAATAGAATATTGAACAATACTGCACGCATGGCAACTGGATTAGGGTACTTCGATGTTGTTCAGGACTTCTGTAATAATATCTTCTGTTGTTACGTTCTCTGCTTCGGCTTCATAGGTAAGCCCCATACGATGCCGCATCACATCGTGACAAACGGCTCTCACGTCTTCCGGTATGACGTATCCCCTGCGCCGGATAAAGGCAAATGTTTTAGCTGCCCTGGCCAGGTTTATGCTGGCACGCGGTGAACCTCCATAGCTAATCAGGCTGGAAAACTGGGGAAGCTTATACTGAGAGGGGAATCGTGTGGCAAAAACGATATCCAGGATATATTGTTCGATCTTTTCGTCCATGTAGACTTCCTTGGCCAAATTCCTGGCTTTCTGAATATCTTCAGGTTTGACGATCGTTCTTGCTTTCGGAAATTCCATGGCCAGATTTTCGCGGACGATGAGTTTCTCTTCCTCCCTGCTTGGATAGGTAATCACAACCTTAAACATAAACCGGTCGACTTGCGCTTCAGGCAGGGGGTAGGTACCTTCCTGTTCAATCGGATTCTGTGTGGCCAATACCATGAAAGGGTTAGGGAGCTCAAAGGAATGTGAGCCAATGGTCACTTGTTTTTCCTGCATGGCTTCAAGCAGGGCGCTTTGAACTTTGGCAGGGGAACGATTGATTTCATCGGCCAGGATCAGATTTGAAAAAACAGGCCCTTTCCGGACAATGAATTCTTCCTTTTTCTGACTGTATATCATCGTGCCGATCAGGTCAGCCGGAAGCAGGTCTGGCGTAAACTGAATCCGGGAGAACCCGGCATCGATTGTATCTGCCAGCGTTTTAATGGCGAGTGTTTTGGCCAGGCCAGGTACCCCTTCCAGCAGAACATGCCCGTCGGATAACAGGGCAACCAGGAGACTGTCGATCAGGTGCTTCTGGCCGACAATGACTTTCCGGATTTCATTGGTTATTAAATCCACAAAAGCACTTTCCCGTTCAATTTTCTCGTTCAGTTCACGAATCTGAAATGCTATTTCACCCATAATCTGTATATTTATTTAATAGGTTCGTTATTCCCTTTTATTGTGATAACAATATTCATACCACCTTCCATTTCAATGAGAGTGCAAATATGAACACTATTTGAAAATTTCCTTTTTCGTATTCTGTTAAAAATTGTTAAACCCGTTGTTCTAACTGGTTCATCCGGGCAAAACCCATTCGCTCTGACGAGGGTACGGAAAAGGGTATTGCGAAAGTGGATAAAGTAGTGCAACTTTAGTCTGTGAATCCGCGGTATGAAAAACAGGTATTTTATCGAGCTTTCCTTTAAGGGAACGGCTTATCATGGCTGGCAAAAACAGCCAAACGCCAAAACCGTCCAGGATGAAGTCGACCGTGCGCTGGCCATGCTGCTCAAGGAGCATGTCACTACAGTAGGAGCCGGCAGAACGGATGCCGGAGTGCACGCACGGTTTTTCACAGCCCATTTTGAAAGCCGGGCGTACAATACGGTTTCTGCATCCAGATTTCTTTACAGTATAAACAGTATCCTTCCGGAAGATATCGTCATTACGGATATTTACCCGGTAGCGGATCATGCGCATGCCCGTTTTAGTGCCCTCTCAAGAACCTATGAATACCGCATAAACCGCGGCAAAGATCCGTTTGAATCCGGTCTTTCCTGGCATTACCCCTACCCGCTCGATCTGGAAAAAATGAACCAGGCCTCAGCAATCCTTCTGCAGACCGAAGATTTCAGGAGTTTCTGCAAGGTCCATAGCCAGACATTAACCACACGATGCAGGGTATCCTATGCCAGATGGACAATGGAAAAGAATTCGATTGTCTATACGATTGAGGCAGACCGGTTTCTGAGAAACATGGTCAGGGCAATTGTGGGGACACTGATTGAAGTAGGCAGAGGAAAAATAACGGTTGAAAAATTCCGGGATA
>JAGDMB010000383.1 GCA_017860375.1 Bacteroidota bacterium
ATATTCCTTTTTTATGGATCTTCGGCGGAGTGATTATCTTTATTGCTAACATGGAATAGTGGATGAAATATTTATTGAAAGCAACAGGTGTACTGTTTATCCTTTGGTTCCCCGGATCCATTTTAAAAGCCCAGATTTTTGAGAACAGCATTCTTCGCAAATACGATAATTTTCAAAAGATCCGCTGGCTGGAAGACCAGTATTCCGTGGACATTTTTTATGACAGCGCCGCCCTGGCAAAGGCATTATTCAATGATCTGCCTCTCGGTGCGGGTACCATTGAAGATGCATTTGAGGCCCTTTTAAATGACAATGAATTGACTTTCCGGAAATTGCAGGAAACTTCTTACGTCCTTATGCCGGTTGAAGCGGTAAGAAACATTACAGAAAAAATGGATACCCTTACCGGTTACCAGGATGGCAGCATCATGGTGGGCAATATCGCCAGTTACAAAAAGAACAAAGCTGCAGCTGTCAGCGGTGTTGTGCTGGATGGCAAATCGGGTCAGCCCCTGCCGGGTGCAATGGTTGCGATCAGGAGTCTTGAATTGGGCGCGGTAAGTGACGGAGGCGGGGAGTTTAAATTGTCCCTGAAACCCGGCAACTATGTTACCCAGATCTCCTGCGTGGGGTATGAGGAATTTACTACCACCCTGAAGGTCCTAAGCTCAGGAAGTGTCATCATTGAATTATTTGAGAAATCGATCAGGATTGAAGAGGTTAATGTATATGCAAAGCGTGCCGACCGGAATATCACCAGCGACAAAATGAGCCTGGTGGAGATCGACAAGAAAAGCATCAAGCAGCTCCCCCTTGTTACCGGTGAAAAGGACCTGATACGCAGTTTTTCCATGCTTCCCGGAATTAAATCAACCGGTGAATTTGGAACAGGCATCAGCGTGCGGGGCGGGGGAAATGACCAGAACCTTTTCCTGCTTGAAGAAACCCAGCTGTACAATACCTCCCATGTTTTCGGCCTCATATCGGCTATCAGCCCGGATATAGTGAGCAATGTTTCCCTGTACAAAGGATTTATACCGCCTGAGTTTGGCGAACGTGCCTCCTCGGTAGTTGATATACAGGCCAGGCGCGGCAATGAAAAAAAATACGCAGCCAGCGGTGGAATAGGTGTCTTCAGCAGTCGCCTGGCGGTTGAAGGTCCTATAGTAAAAGACAAAGTGTCCTTTTTGGTTGCAGGCCGGTCGAGTTATTCCGATTGGCTGCTGAACTATATGCCCGACGTTCAGCTTGCCAACAGCGATGCGAAATTTTATGATCTCTATGCAGGTGTTCATGCCAAACTGAATAATAAAAACCGCCTTTACGGCATGTTTTATACCAGTTATGATTTTTTCAATTACAACAAATTGCTGCATTATTCGAATGCCAATACATCCGGTGAACTTAAGTGGAACTATGCAAGAAGTTCCTCCGTTGATTATTCACTGGCGCTTGCATTCAGCAACAACGGCATAGGGAAAGATGACCTTGAATATGCTGCCATGAGCTACCATTTGCAGAATGCAGTGAATTCTGTTTCGTTAAGGGGTGACGTTGCCTATAGCCTGAATCGGCATCATGCAATAAAGGCCGGAGTGCAGGCAATCCGTTATACGCTCAGGCAGGGCGAACAGGAACCCTGGGATAGCCTTTCGGCAGCCCGGACCATTGAACTTGAAACGAACAAGGGACTGGAAACGGCTTTATATCTGAACGATAATGTTACCCTGAACAGCCATTTCAGCCTGAACCTGGGACTGCGGTATTCGATGTTCTTTAACCTCGGTCCTTACACGGTTTACAATTACCGGTCAGCACCCTATTCGGATGCCACCCTTTTTAGCGCGAGTTATTACAAAAACAATGAATTGATCAAAATGTACCATGGACCTGAACCGAGGTTTTCATTCCGTTATCAGATGAACAACAGCTCCTCGGCAAAAGTCAGCTATAGCCGGAATATTCAGTATTTGTCACTTGTTTCAGCCAGTGCCGTCCAAAGTCCGGATGATATCTGGCAGCTGGCGAACACCTATATTGAGCCGATTATCAGCAATGCTTATGCGGCCGGACTGTATAAAAATTTCAAACAAAACACCTTTGAAACATCGGTGGAATTCTATTACAGGTCTCTGAAAAACCTTACCGATTATAAGAACGGGGCAAGGCTGACCCTTGACACCTGGCCGGATTCCCTCCTGAATATGCCTCTGGCAAATATGCCGCTGGAAACCGAACTGATCAATGCGATCGGGCGCAATTACGGGGTGGAGATCATGCTGAAAAAGAACCTGGGCAGCCTTGAAGGCTGGATTGCCTACACCTATTCACGCTCATTGAAGAAAACACACAGCGATTATGCCGAAGAGATCATTCGGGGTAATGAATTTTATCCCTCGAGCTACGACAAACCCCATGATTTAAATACCATGCTTACCTATCATTATAACCGCCGCCTGCGTTTTACCGCAAACTTTACTTACAGCACCGGCCGGGCCGTTACACTGCCGGAGGCCATTTATTTTATCGACAATACATGGAATATTACATACCGGCCGCGAAACAGCGAACGTCTGCCCGATTATCACCGGCTTGACCTGTCCGTAAGCCTTGATGAAAGCCTCAGGATTAAAAAGAAATGGAAAGGAAGCTGGACATTTTCAGTGCTCAACGTCTACGGCCGGAAAAATGCCTATTCTGTATTCTTTAAAAGCGAAGTCCCCACAGAAGAAAACAATTACAGAAGTTTCGGACTGTATAAACTGTATATAATCGGCCGGCCTTTGCCGACTTTAACCTACAATTTTATTTTCTGACATGTACCGAAGACTTATTATAATATTAGCCCTGGCAATCAGCTTTTTTTCCTGTAAGGAGCTGTACGATTATGAGGCGGAATCAAGCGGTGATTACCTGGTGGTGGAAGGAATGATCACCGATGACCCCGGTCCCTATTCCGTGACCATAAACAAGGCAGTGGCTTACAGCAATGACCTCAGGCTTTACAATTACAATCCCGAAAAGGAAACAGGGGCTTTTGTGACTATTAGAAGCGACAAAGGTGAGGAAGCCATCCTGGTTGAAAAGGAAGGGAAATCC
>JAGDMB010000080.1 GCA_017860375.1 Bacteroidota bacterium
TTGCATTCCTGGATGGTGGCGTTCGAATAACCCAGAACCACTTTTGTCAGTGGCTGCTGTGAGTCGTGCAGGATCTTATTGGCGGTGAGCTTACCATATTTTACATCAATGGTGGATGTCGAGGTCAGTTCATTGATGAAAACGCTTCCGTATTTGTTGGACAGGTTCAGCGGAACGGTTTTTGGCATAAAAACAGAATAATTGACCTCAAGGCTCTTTTCGTCGTCGTTAAAACCCCTGAAAAGGTCGGAGATATTATCCTTGAATTCGGTAGTGGCCCGAATGATATCGCCTTCCTGTGCAAAATGGATCAGGATGGATTCGAAGATCCGGTCTGCTTTTTCCTTGTTATCACACCGTACAATGACTTTTACTTCTATGGCGATCGTTGGATTGTTCCAGTCCTTTATGTCTACATTCCCGTATTTATTGGAGATTTCCAGCTGCGTGCCGGTACCCGCTGCAAAGTCCTTTTTGTACTCTTTCACGAATTCATTCTGATTGCCGGATGAAACGGAAGGTATAAAGACCAACACGAAAAGGATGGCGAGACTGAGTTGAAATTTCGTTTTCATAATATTATTATTTTAAAGAATTGCATTTGATGATACTGACGTTCTTGTTATGATCATGTCCATCAGATCGATTTTTTCCTGGTAGTAATTGATGATGGTATGAATGATTCTTTCGTCATTGGGATTCTGTTTCAGGTCTTCTTTCATACCCACAACCTGGGCATCCATCTCCCGCAGCTCTTTCAGAATCTCGTTGCGGGACTGGGGATCATTGGCAAAAGGCATTTTTTCAATGCGGCGGTAATACGTTTCCGCCTGTTTGGAATAAAAATCCTCGGCCTCACACAGCTCCGTGTTCAGGCAACTGTCCTCCGCCAGGGCCGATTGGTATAAGGATAATCCTTTGTATAATAAGGCGGACAGGAAAAGACCGATAACCACAACGGCAGCAATTTTCAATACCATGGTCAGTATCCGGGTTTTCCCTGAACTCCCGGAAGCCTTCAGTTTTTCATAAAACCGGTTGAAATGACCCTCCGGAGGATCATCCGCATCAAATAGTTCCCGGTTATCCCGGAAAAAATCATCTACTGGTTTCATTTTCGTTTGCTGTTAATGATGGTTATCAGTTTTTTTCTGGCTCTTACCAGCTGTGACCTCGAGGTGGATTCGCTTATGGACAATACTTGCGCAATTTCTTCGTGGTCGTATCCTTCTAACAGGGCCAGGGTTAAAACAACCCGGTAACCCTGTGGAAGTTCGTTAATGGCATCCTTAATTTGCGTGACCCTCATTTCTTCCTGCATTTTATTATCCTCTTCAAACTCCTGAGCATATTCCGGCTTCTCATCCGGTTCCTGCCCGGTAATCTCTTCAAACCTTAGTTTGCGTTGCCTCAGGGCATCGATGGACTTATTGATCACAATCTTTTTCAGCCATGCCCCAAAACTTACATCACCTTTATAGGTCTCAATCTTACGGAATGCCGACAAAAAAGCTTCCTGCATAATGTCTTCGGCTTCCGCAGGCTGGGAAACAATCCGCAGGGCAGTATTGTACATGGCTTTAAAATACAACCTGTACAACTCGAACTGCGCTTTGCGTTCACCCTTTCTGCATTTGCCTATTAATTCATCATACCGGCCGGAATCCGTTTTTTCGGTCATTCATTCTGCTGTATAGACGGTAATTAAAATGAAATGCTGCACGGCGTCAAAATAAAACGCCCGGAAAATCAAATTTACAATTATTATTGATTTCCTTCGGATGACTTCGGCTTGATTTCAAATCTTGCCTTAATTCCGGCCCTGATCCAGCGGCCTGGCTGGAATACTGAACCTGCATCCACATACCGGGTATTCAGAAGGTTTGATGCTTCTATAAAAACCATGAAATTACCGGCTTCCCATGTTATGTTTCCGTCCAGCAGCACAAAGGGTTTGTAAGGCGAGGAGAAGTATTGGCTATCGGCCTCACGGTACTGGATATATGAACCCATTCTGTCCTGGTAACAAATGGTCCACATTGCATGAACACGGGCAATGATTTTATGCCGGATGGAAAAGGTAAACTTGTGTTTCAAATTGTAATACTTTGAAAGTGAATCGGACAGTGACTTATGCACGTTCAGGAAATTGTAACCCAGCCTGATATCCTGCACCGGTGAATGGGGACCGATTGCTTTTGCAAGTGGAATATCCGCCTGCAACTCGATTCCGAACATGGAAATGCGGTCGAGGTTTACCGGGCTATATCGGTTGGTCTCAAAGGACCACAACCAGTCAATTATATCCTTTCCGGAGGATGTATACAAGGCGGCGGAAGTGATCAGAAATGGCCATTCAGCGTGCAGGCCGCCTTCGGCCGAAATCATCCGGTCGGGTTCAAGCGACAGATTCCCCTGGTGTGAGGGATCATTGTAAAACAGATCCGTAAACGAGGGAAAACGCACGGTTCGGTTGATGCTGATGAATGTACTTACCGCATCCGTAAAACTATAACGGAGGTCAATGCCCGGAAAAAACGAAAGCTTTGCCGTATTATCGGAGTTCCAGTTTACCATATAACCAGCTGTAATTGAGAATTTTCCATTGTTTAGACCGTATTCCTGGAACAAGGACAGGGTGGTACGGTTATATTGTTTGGTATAGTACAGGCTGTCTTCGTTTCTGATCTTAACCGGATGAGGATTATCCAGCCCAATACTGGTGCTGATAATATCATCATAGTGCAGGTCGAGACCTGTCAGGGAAACAATTTTACCGGCCGTGAACTGTCCGGTGACCTGGGAACCGACGGACTGGTTCCGGTGATAGTTCTGGTAAAATTCGGGATTGTCACGCTGAAGCATATAATGATCCTGTTTTCTGCGCCAATACGAATCAGACTGGAATACAAACTTACTGCCTGTTTTAAAATCAAGGCTGAGCAGGGTAGTATTGTTTTGTTCAAATTGGTCGGGGTATCGGGGTGAATAGAAACCATTGGCGCCAAAATTTTTCTGCTGATATCCTGCCTGTAATTTCAATGCACTGGCCTGTGAAAAAAACTGACCGGTATAATAGATGTTTTCAACAGAGAAATCGGTGTTGTCGGTGTAGCCCGAGGAACCAGAATGAGCGACAGCAAGCAGATTATTTACTCTGCCTGTCTTCAATGACCCGGTAAAGGCCAGCCGGTTATACCCATACCTTCCGGCTGTCAGCAAACCTTTGCAGTAATTCTCATTGCCGGGTTTAACAATAATGTTGATGGCTCCGGTAAAGGCTCCTGCCCCATATACCCTGGCGGCAGGTCCGTTGAGTATCTCAATGCGCTGAACGGCATCTATATCAACCGGTATGTCGAGATTGAAATGGCCGGTTTGTGGATCAGACAGTACCGTGCCATTTATAAGAACCATTGCATGATCGAAGGATCCGCCTCGAATGGTCAGGTCAGCCTGCACTCCGTTTAAACCGCGTTGACGGATGTCTACCGAGGCAATATATTCAAGCAGGTCCTGAATGGACTGTACGGGTGCCGCAGCAATTTCTTCCTGCTGTATTACCGTCACCATTCGGGCAACCTGTGGAAACAGACCGTTGCTTTTTTGACCGATGATCCTTATTTCTTCAATACCATACGGTTGTGCTGATACCGGAAGACTGTCGCTCTGGGCGGCAGCCGGAATAAAACCATGGGTGATCATGGAGTAGACTGTGTTGAGAAATCCAATCCTGATGATCAGGGAAAGGCTTTTCATGGCGGCATAGCGCTTTCGACTCCATTTTTTAAAATGAGCGAGAGGTTGCGGGTTATGTAAGACTTTCATCAAGGATGGATCGGGAGGGTAAAAATAGGTATTCTCTTTTCAAAATCGTAGGATTAGTTAAGAATGAAAGAAGAGAATCCTTTATACGGTTGTTGATAATTTATTCTTCACCTACATTCTATACAAAGGCATTGATTTTTTTGGAAAATAATTAAAATATTCGTTATCAATAGACTAACTATTATTACCGCATGCAGGGCTACTCATTTTTTTTAGGATTTTATGGGTTTAAAAATAAAATGTTCAATAAATGATTGGAGGAGTCAATTTATTTCTTAACTTTGTGCCTTGAAAGTCAAACAGTTTTAACCATTTCAAAAAAATTTTGTAAAAATGAAGAAAGTAGCGTTGTATTTTGTTGCTTTAACAGTGTTTGGAGTTATGGCTCTGAGTTCATGCAAACAAAAAGCCCCCGAAACTACACCCGAAGCAACTCCAGTAGAAGAAGTTGTTCCCGCAGCTGACACGGTTGTTGTTGCTGATACCGTTGCTGTTCAGTAATTCTGGTTTAGATCTACTGTATAGTATACAAGGGGAATATTAAAGAATTGAAGCAGGACATAGTCCTGCTTTTTTTTTGCCTTTTTGTCCCTTATATTTATACGGTCAGGTTGATTTGATGCCTGTACCGGACAGCTGCACCATACCGGTTTTTACCCTGCCGGTCTCATAATCCAGCTCAGAACCCCTTGCGCTGTGCGGTATTGAAAATATGATAAGCGTCACAGCAGCGGCCAGAATAGTAAGCCATGATTTGCCCTTCTTCAGGTTACCTGCGGCGGCGAGGATCCAGAAAGAGAAAGCGATCAGGGTCTTGTTGTCGGTAAGATCAAAACCCACGGGGAAACCCGTCCAGAATTCTCCAAAAGCATATTTCTGCACGATGGGACCAAGAATCATTCCCCCTGCCAGCATCACCGCCGTTGTGGCAAAGGTATAGAACCTGAACCGTGAATTTCCGGCAAGCGCCATCAGGGCTGCCAAATTGGAAAAAAGCATGGCAAGGAACATCAGCAATACATGGGGAATAATTACCGGAGCCGGCACATCTCCCCTGAACCGGATAATCACCGTATTTTTTTCCGGAACCCGGATTTCCTTTCCGTTTTCTGTAAAGACCAGCCGGTATTCCAGTTTGCCTGCCGGAGGCTGATGCGGTAAATAGGCAACCAGGCTGGCCTTATCCCTTATCATCCTCTCTTCCGTCCAGGGTTCCTGCACGGGATACCTTTTATAATACAGGACTCCTTTAATAGAGGTGTCGGAAACAGGTATTTCAATCCGGGCGTCTTTCATACCCCCATGGCTGCGGGGTAAAGTGAAGGCGTATGCTGATCCGTCACTTGTCCGGATGCCACTATGCTGCGGATTGGAGGGCCCGGTGATCCGCTGATAGACAGCAGCCGCCAGGGTTATTGCAACGGCGGCAAGCCAAAGGACAATGATTTTGTGTTTCATAGGTCACAATTGAATAAGCAGTATTTCCTTCGTATTGTTGCGCATGATTTCCACACTGACGGTTTCTCCGGCTGACAATTTTGAAAGCCTGTACATATAGTCGTATATATTGTGGACAGCCAGACCATTGATTGCCGTAATGATATCCCCCTTTTTTATGCCGCCAAGATCAGCCGGTTTTCCTTTGGTAACAAATTCCACTCTTACGCCATCGATTGTCTGATCAGAAAAGTCGGGCATGAAGCCAAGGGTTACCTTAAATCTTCTTGCGGCCGAATTGCTGGTCTTTGGTCCCGCTTCCCGGAAATGCAAAGCGGAAAGATTATTGGCTATTTCTTCGGTAAGGCTGAAAGCAAAACCGGTAACCTGATTTAACCCTTGAAAGTTAATATCTTCCACATCATCAAAGGGAGTATGGTAATCCTCATGCGCTCCGGTGGTGATAAAAAACACCGGAATATCCTTGCCATAGAAGGATGCGTGATCCGAAGGTCCGAATCCTTCCGGCGACATACTTAATTTGAGATTTGTGGTTTTATTGGCCATCCTAACCAGGGAGTCTGCTTCCAGCGAAGTCCCAATTCCCGATACCTGCAATCCCTTTGAAGTATCAAGCCTTCCCACCATATCGAGATTGACCATGGCAGTTATTTTCTGCAGGTCGACCGGCGGTGATGCAACAAATTGTTTGGATCCCAATAGCCCTGTTTCTTCGCCACCAAATGCAACAAAAATAACGCTGCGCCTGAACCGGATTCTGTCGCGGTTCATTTTTTCAGCAAGGGAGAGAAGGACCGTAACTCCGGAAGCGTTGTCGTCCGCCCCGTTATGAACAGCCAGGGTATCCGGCATTCGCGAAGAACGGTTCCGGCCTCCAATGCCCAGGTGATCATAATGGGCACCGATCACCACAAATTCATTCTTCAGTACCGGATCGCTTCCTTCGATGAAACCGGCTATATTGTATGTTTTTCCTTTCAGCTGGCGGATGTCGCTGACAGCATACAGGGAATCCTCCAGCGCAAATGAAATGGGCTTTTTCATTTTTGCCATATCCGATTCCAGAAGGGAAACCTTTGTGTTCTTTCCGGCCAGAAGAATATCAGCAATCCTTCTCCTGATCTGGAACACCGGGATCCCGATTGAACCGGCAAGAGAATCGAAAAGGACCAGCGGATCCTCACGACCCGCGTTGCTTCCGGATACAAAAATCACACCGGAAGCACCGTTATCCCTGGCCAGCATTGCTTTATCAAAGTCTTCCCAATAGGTTCTGTGGATGCCTGCGGAATCTTCAATCTGCGGATACCCGCTGAGCAGCATAACCCATTTATTACGGACATCAATGCCTTCATAATCATTCCAGGAAGAACTGTCATCCGCCTGGGTGATGCCATACCCGGCAAAAACCACTTGTGCAGCTACGGTATCTGCGGATGAAAAAGAAAGCAAGGCTAAGTCGTTTCCCGGGGTAAAGGCCTGCTCATTAAAAATAATACGGGTGTTTTCGCCCGTGAACCTTGACCGGGAGAAAGGTATTTCCTGAAAGCCTTCCTGAAACAACAAGGAAACCTTATTGCGCAGCAGCTCCTGCCGGATGTAATACCGGGCTAAGCTGTCTCCTTTGCTGCCGGGAAGCCTTCCGGCAAGAGCATCGGAGGCAAGATAGGTCAGGTTTTGTCTGGCAGAATAGTCGCGGTTCAATCGGGCCGTTCGTGAAACCGAACAACTGTTGATCAGGAGAACGCCTGCAAGAATGAAACCGGTAAAGCTTGTTTTGTTAAATGGTTGATCCTTCATATCCGGTAAAATTAAAATTATTTGGATTAATTCACGCTCTGCAATGAATTTCGGATCCGCCTAACATATAATGGGGTGTGATTATCTGTATTGAGGATTTGATCGATAGGTCTCCCGCAGTTTCCAAATGACTGCAACCCAAATCCTTATTTTCTTCCAATCCTGATCTTCAAGGATCAGACTATTCATTAGAAGATTTATTAAAAAAAATTTGGAAACAGTATAAATTTGTTTTACATTTGACCAATTGGTTAAACTATTTAGTTAATCCATTTGATTAAACCTAATGGTTAAATACGATGTCGGAAAATGAAAGGCAAACCGAGGAGAAGATCTTTGAATCCGCAACAGAGGTCTTCCTTAAGAAGGGCATGGACGGGGCAAGGATGCAGGATATTGCAAATCATGCAGGAATAAACAAGGCATTGCTGCATTATTATTACCGCACAAAAGACCATCTTTTCAATGCGGTTTTTGAGAAAATTGCCGGACAAATGTTTAAAAAGTTTGCTCCGGTACTTGATGAAAATCACTCGCTTGAAGAAAAGATTCGGTTCTTCTTCCAGGAGCATATTTCATTTCTGCAAAGGAATCCAAGGCTTCCGGTGTTCCTCATAAATGAACTAAACCGGAATCCCGAGAGAATTAAGAAGCTGATCAAAAATCTGGATATAAATAAACTATGGTCGACTCTTGAAAAGCAACATAAGGAAGAATTTGTAAAATACAATATCACAAAGGAAACCATACCGCAGCTAATGACATCCATTGCTGCACTGAGCGTATTCCCGTTTATGGCCAAAGCAGTAATCTCCGGTTTGATGGAAAAAATGGGATACGATTTCAATGCGTATCTTGAGGCAAGGAAGAAGTTTGCTGCGGATTTTGTAATAAAAGCAATAACAAAATAATCCGACGGAAAATGAAAAGAAAAATCATCATTGTATTTCTTACGATTTTTACGGGAGGTAATGCTTTGTATGCCCAAACGGTTTTAACGCTCAGGGAGTGCTATGACAAAGCAATGATTTCCAATCCTATTGCAGGAGAGAAGGAAGCCTATTCCTCGGTATGGGAACTGAAAGAAAAAAACCTTTCAAAGAGCTGGCTTCCGGCTGTTGATGCAAACGGCAGTTTACTGTATAATTCAGTGGTGGTCGATTTAGGATATATGTTTGAATCATTGCCTGTTCCCGGAATTGCTGAAGCGAGCCCTCTCATGCCCCATGATCAATATAAACTTACACTGGACATAAACCAGGTAATTTATGACGGAGGTGCAGTTAAAAATGCGAAAAACCTCGAAAAAGCCAGCCTCACTATTAACCAGAAACAGACCGAAACGGATCTGTACCAACTGAGGGGACAGATAAACACAACCTATTTCAATCTCCTCCTGCTGGACAAACAAAAAGAACTGCTTA
>JAGDMB010000007.1 GCA_017860375.1 Bacteroidota bacterium
AAGTTTCATGAATACGCCGATCCGCAAAATTCAGATCTGTATTACACGGAAGAAAATCTTTCACCCCACGGAAACCGCTACTATAATATTTCTTTGGATTATCGCAAAGAATATGATAATCCGTTGCACGAACTGAAAGCATCGGTGTATTTCTCACAAGCCGTTCAGAGTGAGAACCAGGAGATAAATGAACAACTTACCGACAGCACCTGGCAGCCAATTGCGATGAATACCGATTTAAGCCGGTCGCGGGAAGAAGTACCGGAAAAAAATATTCGTGCCCAGGTCGATTATGTGTACCCTTTCAATGAAAACTATAAAATTGAGGCCGGCTTTCAGTCACGTTGGGATATGGACAGGGGCGATTATATTTTTGAAAATTACGATCCCGACCGAAGCGAATGGATATACGACAGCACCCTCAGTAATACACTCGATTACCTGGATGCAATACAGTCAGCGTACGGCACTTTTACAGGTAAGCTGCAGAAATTCGGTTATCAGGCTGGATTAAGGGCGGAATATGACAACCGGTATATCAATCAGATCACGCTGGAAGAAGCCTACCGGTATGAAAAATTGCATTTGTTCCCTTCTTTTTATGTGACCTATGAACTTCCACTCAAAATGCAGCTTCAGTTAAGTTACAGCCGGCGGATTGAAAGACCCGATGAACGGGATCTGAATCCTTTTAAGGAATATATGGACAACCAGAATGTTCGGGTCGGAAATCCTGAATTGATTCCTGAATTCACCAATTCATTCGAGCTTAATTACCAGCTGCCGTTCAAAAAGAATTTCATTTCACTCGAAACCTTTTACCGGCATACCAATAATGTCATTACCCGATATACGGTTTACGATACGGTAAACAATGTTTTTATCAATACCGAAAAAAATGCCGATAAAGATATCTCATTAGGGGCCGAGCTGATGGCTAATCTCACTTTAACCCGCTGGTGGCAGTTCAATCTTACGGGAAATATTTTCCGGTATACCTTATCGGGGGATAATGAAGGTGAATACGTTACCCGCAATACAATTTCATGGGGTGGAAATGGGAACATGATCTTTAAACTGAAATGGGACATGCGTATCCAGCTGATGAGCATGTATCGCGGACCAAGTGTATCGCTGCAGGGCGAACGTAAGGGCTTTTTCTTCACCAATCTTGCCGTGCGTAAGGATTTTTTTGATAAAAGGCTGAGCGTTACCCTTAACGCGCGTGATATCTTCAGGACGGCGAAGAATTCATTTACCTCATCCGGGAGCAATTTTTATACCTTCAATGAGATGCAGCGAGAATCCCCTGTGTTAATGCTTATGGTGTCATACCGAATCAACAATTACAGTCAGTCAAAAAAGAACGGAAACGGTTCGGGAGATAATACCAGGGAGATGGATTTTGAAGACAGCGGCATGTAAGTTTTGCCGGCACCGGCATCTGATTCCCTTTCTAATCGTGTTCTTCCGTGATGATTTAAAGAACCGGAAATCGTTTCGGAAATTATCAATACCTTTCCTTGTAATTACAAAATCCAGACCGCATCATGAGGGATTTATTTTCTCTTTTCTTCCTTTTTATGCTTTTGACCGGTGCTCAGGGTCAGGTTTCAGATGACAATCCCTTTGAAACAAAGGAATTTCATCAATGGGCACTTACGCCACCTATGGGATGGAACAGCTGGGATTGTTACGGTCCAACGGTCACCGAGGCAGAGGTTAAAGCAAATGCCGATTATATGGCGGAGCACCTGAAAAGCTCCGGATGGGAATACATTGTGGTGGATATCCGCTGGTATGTCGGGAATGACAAAGCACATGGGTACAATGAGACAAATCCTGATTATTCGGTGGATGAATACGGCAGGTTTCTGCCTGCGGTGAACCGCTTTCCTTCATCATCGGAAGGCAGGGGGTTCAAACCGCTGGCGGATTATGTACACAGCAAAGGGCTGAAGTTTGGCATTCATATCATGCGCGGTATACCCAAAATAGCGGTTGCGAATGATCTCCCTGTTTTAAACAGCCACGCTACGGCCAGGGATATATCCAGTGAACGCTTGCTGTGCCGGTGGCTTGGGGACATGTACACCGTGGAAGCCGGCAGGGAGGGCGCGCAGGAATATTATAATTCCCTCTTCAGCCTGTATGCATCCTGGGGTGTGGATTTCATTAAAGTGGATGACCTCTCCTCACCCTATCATTCCGGTGAAATTGAGATGATCCGGAAAGCCATAGACAACTGCGGCCGGAAGATCGTTTTCAGCACCTCACCCGGTGAAACTCCCATTGAAAATGTCCTTCATGTGCAACAACATGCCAATATGTGGCGCATCGTCGGGGATTTCTGGGATAACTGGCCGCAACTCAAAGAACATTTCGAAGTGTGCCGCCGGTGGGCACCCTATATAAATCCAGGTGCCTGGCCCGATGCCGACATGCTTCCGCTCGGCCACATCGGCATCCGTGCCGAAAGGGGTGACAACCGTATGTCGAGGCTCACCCGCGATGAACAGTACACCCTGATGACCCTTTTTGCAATCTTCCGCTCACCCCTTATGTTTGGCGGCGACCTGCCGGGGAATGATGCCTTTACCTTGTCATTGCTCACAAATAAAGAGGTACTGGCTGTCAGCAAATCAAGCATTAACAACCGGGAAGTATTTTCCGACAAGGACATGATCGCATGGACAGCGGATGACCCTCAAACGGGTGACAAATTCCTTGCCCTTTTCAATACCGTTGACCCGGTGGAGCTTTGCATGGAAAAAGCGCTCTGGTCAAGCGGCATCATAACGCGGCAAACCCCAGGGCATCAGGTTGCATTTGACCTTGAGCTGAACGGATCCGGCCAATTGTTCCTGGCCGTTGGCAACGGCGGAGACAACATTGAATGGGATCATGCCGACTGGATCGGGCCCGTGCTGATCAGCGAAACGGATACGCTGCAGCTGACATCGCTGCAATGGAAGAAAGCCACGGCAGGATGGGGTGAAGCAAGGGTGAACAAAAGCGTTTCCGGTGGTGATTTGATCGTGAATCGTGTAAAAACGGCAGACGGCATCGGCACCCATTCCAACTCCATCATCGAATTCGACATCCCTTCGGGATACAAACGGTTCAAAGGAACAGCTGGACTTGATGACGCCTGCGTGGTGCAGAATACAGGCGCCACCGTTGAATTTATGGTGTTCACACAGGACCCTTCCGGTCCCCTGCCTGCAGATTCCGCGAAGATCTCCGTTACGTTCGGCCAGCTGGGACTGGAAGGGGAATATGCCGTAAAAGATCTGTGGACAGGAGAAGACCTGGGGATCTTCCGTAATGAGTTCTCCAGGGTATTGAGGCGGCATGCCTCGGGCCTTTACAGGATTTCCGCGAAGCAATGATGTCCTTAAAAACACGGAACAAGCAGCCCTCCCAGTTTAACGGATGATAATTTTTATTTTATCCCTGTAATTTCCCGACCGGATTACACAGAGATAGGTTCCGGTTTGAATCTCCTCCCCATCCTTACCCTCTATCTGCCATTCATAGGTATGTTGTCCTTCTGTCAGACTCGCAACCATCAGATCCCTGATGAACCGGCCATTCATGTCATACAAAGTCAGGGAGGTATTTCCTGCTTCGGGCAGTGTGAAGGTGAATACGGTAAAGGATTCCGCGGGATTGGGGTAAACAGAAAATTTGGTATCCGATTTGGCTGCAGGATCCTCAAAAGAAGTGGAAGGATTCGTGGCAGCCGTATAAAATCTGATTCCGGGCAACCGGTTTCCGTCATAAAGGGAATTGCTTTCGTTTTCACAGATGTTCAGCGTAAAACTGTAGTCAGCGTAATTATGATACGTTTTCACGAGCAGGGTGTTTTCTCCCTGCTTCACGGTAACAATGGGCTTGGCCTTGACAAGGTCACCATCGGCCAGGGTTGTCGTTCCGCTGAAAGAATACACCTTCTCCCCGTTAAGATACACAAGGATGCTTTCATCATACCCCACCCATAGCTGGGCCTGCTCTTCCTGCAAAGCCGAAAAACAGGCAAACGCATAGCTGACAACACCGGCGGGATCATCATAAAAACTCAACAGGTCGATCCGGTCATCGAAAAAATAGACCGGCTGTGACCAGCCGTTCTTTCCTGCTTCGGGGATCAGGCTTGCTTCGCCGGCGATGAATTCTTTTGTGATATCACTGCCCGAAAAGGCTTGAGAAAGGATCCACGTGCGGTTGCTGCGACCGAATTCCCCGTTTTTTTCTTCATTCTTCTTTACTTTCTTTTTGGCAGCATCAATTGTGGCCCCCACCACTTCGATCTTTTCCGGATCATTGGTGCCCAGTCCGACTTTTTCAGCCAGCACTATGTGGTCAATATCATCCGGATTCAGGCATACCAGTTTTGTGCACACATGATCCACCGCCACCGGATCCGCCCCTGCCACTATGGTATTGAACCGCACCTGGTTGTTCGTCTTATAGGTTTTGTAAGACTCAAGGGTCATGATGGCATCCACAACCACCAGATCAATGCCGGCAATGGAGGAAAAATCCACGATCTCTTCTTCGGTCCATCGCCGCTGGTTTTTATCATGCAGGAGGCCCTCTGCGGAATAGGCAGTTCCGCCATTCTCTTTGTTATAGCCGTAATAAGCCCCCGGAGCAGTGCCTATCTGGTTCTTCAGTGCACAGGTAATGCCCGTGTTGTGTATTTTCAATACCGGTATGCTAATGTATACATCGGCCTCCAGTTCTTCTTTATGCACATAATAGCGGTCACCATGGGGAGCAGTGGTGGCTTTGTTTCCCAGCGATACCTGCACCAGGTCAGCGTATGTCTGGTTGAGGTTCAGGAACCGGAAGTTTATTCCCGATAGGGTTGCATCGGTAAGAAGGTCGGTATAACCGGAATTCTCCCATACACTGCCAGCCACGGTCGGATCATCATTCGTCCTCGCTGTGCCTTCGGCAATGACAATTTCAACATCTCCTTCCATGGCTTCATGAATGATCTTTACAACCGCCTTTACCACCCTGACATCGGTATTTTCGCCCTGTCCTGAGGGACTGTCCTTCCCTACAAGGTTGACCTTCAGCATGACCTTGTCTCCTTTTTCAATGATCCAGTCAAGGCCTCCCTGCAATTCAATGGCCTTCCGCACCATGGCTTCGATCTGTTCGTAACCCGGATCCACCGTTCGTGATACCTGTGCGGTCAGTCCTTCATAATCCGAAGGAACAATGGCTACTTTGGTTGTGGCACCTGTAACCACGTCAAATTCCGATTCATATTTGAAGGTTCCTGTTACCGATGCATACTGATCGGAGGTGGCAAGATCCCAGCAAACAGCGGAAAATGCAACAACTGCAAGAACAATCCATCCCCGTGTTTTTTTCATGCGCCTACTTTTCAGATAATTTGTACTATACGTCTCAAAACTATAAAATGTTATAGATCCAGCCAAACAATATGGCTCCTGAAATGCCGGTAAGAACATACACCGTGAATATCCTGAAATTAAATGCCCCGTACATCAATACCAGGTTGGAGAATTTGGTGACAGGTCCCGCGATGAAGAATGCCAGCACCGCTCCAGGGCTCAATCCCAATTCAGCCAGTTCGAGCACAACAGGAATGGCAGCGCCTCCGCAGGTATAAAAAGGGATCCCCGCTGCAGTCGAAAAAAGCACCGAAAAAAATTCGCTCCCGTTGAATATTTTATTCATAAGGTTGGGCGGCGTAATAATTTTTATCAGGGCCGCCAAAAGGATGGCAAGGAAAAAAAACTTGCTGATGTAAAGCGTCATGCCATACAACGACCTGAAAAACCGGAAAATTACCTTGTTTTCCGTGTTTTCTGCAGAAGGGCCTGACGCAATTTCAGCTCCCTCTTTCAGAATGCGGTCTTCCTTTATAAAAGCAATACGGATAAGCCACTGTGTGAGATAGCCTGCTCCGACTCCAAGGAAAAAGGCTGCGGCCATTCTTGCCAGTGCAAGCTTGAAACCAAAGGCCCCGGCCGTAAGGATAAAAAGGTTCGGATCGATCAGCGGTGAAGCCACCAGCAGGGCCATCAGCACCGGTAAAGGAGTTCCGAGAAGAAACAGCGATGCCGAAAGGGGGATAACCACATAACTGCCCAGGGGAGCCACCACACCAATTGCTGCAGCCAGCAGGATGGAAACCTTTTTATTGCGGTTAAAGAAAACCGCAACCTGTTCTTTCGAAAGGACCATTTTAATAAGGGTGGTCAATAAAATTCCGGCGACCAGGTATGGCCATAGGTTCCCAAGCAATGCAGCAGCTTCTTCAAGGATGCGCCGTGTATAACTTCCGCTGTAATGATCACGAAAGGAATACCAAAAAGAATCCAATATATTTTGCAGGTCTGCTGTGACCACCATACAGAATAGTTGATAATTTGCTGAAATGAATCGCGTTTCGGTTTAAAGCCATTCCTCAGGGCTTAAAGATAATAAGAATGAAATTGGCAGGCTTTATCCTTCCATTAATATCTCCGGTAATGATAAAATAGGGAGGGGGAACCGGGTGAACAGGAGGTAGTGATTTTCAATAAAATTATAGTTTCATTTCCTGATTAATATTGAAAGGGTTTTATTATCTTTCGTGTGGCAGACATATACATTCCATAGCCATGACCGATTATTCACGGCGTGATTTTGTAAGGATTGCCGCGGCCGGAGCCGGCGGCTTGTTTTTTGTATCGTCCTGCATATCCAAACAAAGCCGGTGGTTCTTCTTTACCGATGAAGAAGCATCCCTGGCTGAGTCCATCATTGCATGCCTTATTCCGGCGGATGATTTCCCGGGGGCAAAAGAGGCCGGGGTAATCCACTTCCTCGACAGACAGCTTGTTGGCTATCACAGGCGGTTTCAGAATTTATACCGCAACGGCCTGGCGAATACCCGGAAATCGTGCCTGCAACAATTCGGCAAATGCTTTAATGATCTGGCGGATGAACAGAAGATTCTCTTTCTGAAGTCGCTGGAAGATAATACGGTACCGGGTGAACCCTGGAAAGACATGGCATCTTCCGATTTTTTCAACCTCATTCTCGATCATACCATGCAGGGTTTTTATGGCAGTCCCAGGCACGGCGGCAACAAGGATTATGCCAGCTACCGGATGCTTCAACTCGATTATCCCCTGATCATTGGCCGTCATAAATATGAAACCGACTAATCGCCGCTGACAGGCTATGGCAAATAAAAAGGTAAATGCAGTAATCATTGGTGCCGGAGCAGGCGGGGGCATTGTCGCCAAGGAACTTGCAACAGCCGGATTTTCCGTAGTCCTGTTGGAACGAGGCCGGTGGCATACCTTCAACGAGTATAATAACGATGAATTGATCTCGCAGCGCTCCAACGCTTTAACGTGCCCCTTCGGACCCGATAACGAGAAATACAGGCGTACGGTGCCCGACGGGAAAGGAGGCTGGCGTGTTGTGGTTCCGAATGAATGGCCTTACGGAAACAACGCCGGCTGTGTGGGAGGCGGAACACTCAGTTATGGCGCCATGGCCTGGCGTTTTATGCCCGAAGACTTCGCAATGAAAAAGACCTATGGACATGTGGAAGGTTCCACCCTTGAGGACTGGCCGCTTTCCTATGATGATCTTGAATCCTTTTACGAGAAAGCCGAATACGAAATCGGTGTATCCGGCGATCCCTCTTTGAATCCCTTTGCACCTGCAAGGCAAAAACCCTACCCCATGCCCCCTTTTCCCTATAACCGCGAAGGGAATATGCTTGAACCCTCCGCCAGGAGGCTTGGATTGCATCCGTTTCCAATACCCATGCTGCGCAATTCGGTATTTTACCAGGGCCGGTCGCCCTGCATTCATATGCGCACCTGCATCGGGTATGCGTGCCCTGTTAATGCCAAAGCCGGGAGCCAGAATACTGTCATTCCGGTTGCCCTAAAGACCGGTAACTGTCGGCTTCTGACCAACTGCAAAGTGAGCGAAATCATCATCGATGAAAGAGGCAGGGCCTCAGGTATCCGGTATTTCGATGCGCAGGATAAAGCAAAAACACAACCGGCTGACCTGGTCATTTTATGTGCCGGGGCGACCGAAACGGCACGCCTGTTGCTGAATTCAAAATCGAATCTCTTTCCCAACGGGGCAGCCAATAACAGCGGCTGGGTAGGCCATAATCTGCAGGGCCACGCGTATTGCGGAGCCATTGGGCTTTTTGGAGAAGAAGTATACGATGATGCAGGTCCGGGTGCCTGCATTGCAATAAATGATTTCAACCATCATAATCCCGGCATCCTGGGAGGAGGCTTATTAGCCAATGAGTTCATCCGACAGCCTTACCTTTTTACCGGTCTCCGGCCTCCCGGTCATGCAAGGTGGGGAAAAGAGCATAAGGTTTTTCAGCGGGATTACTTTAAAAAACATATTTCCGTTGTAGGTCCCATTCAGGAGATGCCGGTTTTTACCAATCAGGTGACCATCGATCCGGCCGTCAAAGACTACTGGGGAATACCCGTCCTGAGAATCTCCGGGTACCGTCACGAGAAGGACCTGGAAGGCTGTGATTTCCTGGCTTCAAAAGCAGAGATGTGGCTACGGGAAACCGGTGCCCACACCACCTGGAAAATGATTCCCGGAAAGGAAACCGGGGCCGGGCAGCACCAGGCCGGCACCTGTCGTATGGGAAACGATCCGAAAACATCCGTTACCAATACGCACGGACAGGCGCACGAAATTGATAATCTTTTTGTTGCCGACGGAAGCCTGCATGTCACGAACGGCGGGTTTAACCCGGTTCTCACCATCATGGCACTGGCTTACTGGGTATCCGCCTATATCAAAAAAGAATGGAACGGAACACGATTTAAATAGAGTTACCCTCATACCGGCATGAAAAATCCCAAACGCGCGCGAAAGATTTTGTTTATATCCCTGTTGGTATTGATTTCGATACTGGTCATCCTGCAAACTGCAAATGTGGTATGGAACACCACCGATCCTTCCCGAACATGTGCCTCCTGCCACGAAATCAGGAATTCCTACGAACAATGGACCCTGTCTGCGCATCGTGGATTCGACTGCAAGACTTGTCACGGGACCGCTCTTAGCAACGGTATGCACAGTCTGAAAGAAAAAGCCTCCATGCTGAGCCGGCATTACAGGGGCAACCCGGTCACCGATATCCGAATGGATGAAAAACAGGTTGAAAAAATGGTTCCCCTTTGTGCCGGCTGTCATCAAAACGAATTCGCAAAATGGATGACAGGCGGTCATTCCATGCGCTTCTCGGATGTATTCCTGAACAAGGAGCAGAACCGAAAAGAGCCGGCAAACGAACATTGCCTGCGCTGTCATGGAATGTTTTATGAAGGCAGCGTCAATGCACTTGTTTTTCCCCTTGATACGGCCGGTCCCTGGAAAATCATTTCCCCGGAACACAAATCCCGTTATGCGATTCCATGCCTTGCCTGCCACAGTATTCATACGCCCGGGCAGGTAAGCAATCCTCCTGATTATGCCAATCCGGATCAGAAGGCCTATAAACAGCCCCTTCCTTACCCGAAGGCCGGATTTTACGAACCTTATGAAAAAACATTCTTCCGCGCCGACAGGCTGCCGGCTTTACAAACATGGCAGAAAGACAGGAAGATTTTTGTCACGGAGGATCCCCTCGCGCGCATATGTTCTCAATGCCACGCACCGGATGCTTTTCACCAGGCAGGCACCAGTGATGACAAAACCCCGATGGGCGTGCACGAAGGGCTAAGTTGCATGTCCTGCCATCAGCCTCATACCAATGATGCCATGGGAACATGCAAAAACTGTCACCCGGCATTCTCCAATTGCGGGCAGGATGTCGAAAAGATGAACACAACCTTTTTCAACCCCGACAGTCCGAACGATATTCATACCGTCAGTTGCACCGATTGCCACCCCGGATTCATCCGCACCCCGCCCAAACCCCCTTCAACCAATTGAAAAAAAATGTACATTTATTCCCGGGTTTGCAAAAACGGATAGTCAAAACAGGATTATCGAATTCGTTAAGAAGGTATTTTAGATATTGACCACTAACTGCCAGCTACAAACTACTAACTTCTGCATTCATTGCCTGAATCCCTTAAAAATATCTTCCTTTTCGACCCGGAGTCCCCGATGATCTTTACCCGCCTGTATTTCTGGGGTTTTTTCCTTATCGTCCTTCTTTTTTACTCCCTTCTCTATAAGAGAAAAGCCCTCCGCAATTTTTACCTGTTTGCTGTCAGCTATTTCTTCTATTACAAAACCGGCGGATTGTTCGTATTTGTTTTGCTTTTCTCCACCCTGGCCGATTACCTTTTAGGGCATGCGATATACAGGGCGAAAAGGACAACCGTAAAGAAATTGTGGCTATCCTTTAGTATTCTGATCAGCCTTACCGTGCTGTGTTTTTTTAAATACGATTATTTCTTCACCGATACCATCAACCGCATTTTTCACACCCATTTTGAAGCGGTCACGCATGCTGCTTTGTGGTCTAACCATTTGCTGGGAACGCATTTCGATATCAGCCAGATGCTTCCCCCCGTGGGAATTTCGTTCTTCACTTTTCAGACCATGAGTTACGTGATCGATTTATACAGGGGCCTTGTAAAGCCTGTTAAGAGCCCCTTTGATTATGCATTTTACGTATCCTTTTTCCCCCAACTGGTATCAGGACCTATTGTCAGGGCTTCGGAATTCATTCCCCAGCTGTACAAAGATTATGCGGTAACAGAAGAGGAGTTCGGTCTGGCCATTTATATGATCCTGAAAGGATTGTTCAAAAAAATGTGTATCGGTGATTATATAGCCGTGAACCTCATTGACCGTGTATTTGCTAATCCTTCTTCTTACACGGGCTTTGAGAACCTTATGGGTTTGTATGGGTACTCCCTGCAGGTATATTGTGATTTTTCAGGCTATACCGATATTGCCATCGGCCTGGCATTGCTGATGGGTTTCAAGCTACCACAGAATTTTAACTCTCCTTATAAGGCCAGGAACGTGGGTGATTTCTGGAAACGCTGGCATATGTCGCTTTCCTCGTGGCTGAAAGATTATCTTTATATTCCGATGGGCGGAAACAGGGGAGCTTCTTTTTTCACTTATGTAAGTCTTGCATCGGTTCTGATCTTCATTGTACTTTTATCCGGAAATTTATGGCTTGGATTACTATTTATTCTTATAGCCATTGTAATCTGGGCGCTCACATTGCTGTTTCCCAATCTCAGACGAACTCTCTCCACAAATGTCAACCTGATGATGACCATGCTCATCGGTGGCCTTTGGCATGGAGCAAACTGGACTTTCGTTATATGGGGAGGATTAAACGGGTTAGGACTTGTGGTTTACAAATTCTGGCGAAAGATCAGTCCGTATGAGAAATCAAATCACTGGCTTGCGACGCTGTGGAAGATATTCCTGACGTTTAACTTTATCACCTTCACCCGTATCTGGTTTCGGGGCGAATCCCTGCAGGGGACATTTGACCTGCTGAACCAGGTGGGCAGCAACTTCGGTTGGAGTCAGGTCCCGGCAATGGGTTCCGCCTATTGGAAAGTGTTGCTGGTGATGCTGCTGGGTTTTGTGCTGCACTGGCTGCCCTATGCCACCAAAGACAGGCTGCTGGGCTGGTTTATCAACACCCCTGTGTATGCAAAGATCCTGCTATGCTGCCTGGTGGTTTTCATTATTTATCAGGCGGTTTCAGCCGACCTGCAACCCTTTATTTATTTTCAGTTTTGATTCAAATACCCCGACGGGATATTAAGTCAGTTTTAAAAATATCTTACTATTTAATTTCATTTTTGATTAAAAGGATATCATCTCTACTAATTTTCTGGTCTGTCAACCATTTGTATAGTCCTTCTTCACTATTCTTTTTAGTGAAGTCTATTAATCCAGAAGGACAATAACTTGAATAACCATTCACAGTATTTATTCCAATTGATTGCGCAACCAACATTATATCAATATTGGGTATAAAGCACTCCTGGGTTGTATCCAGATATGCAACAGCTTTGTATTTTTTCAAATCGCATTTTACTAATTCTGTCAATAAAATTTCTTTCCGTTTGACAAGTGCTGCTTTCTGTTTTCTTGGGACATGTTCCGGAGAAAAAAGGTTATCGGTAAATACAAGCAGAATGAATAGCAGGATATATTTGCTTTTAATTTTTGCAAGAAAGTATCCCGTAATTATAAGCAAAAGAAAAATTTCAACATTCATAAATCGTGTTAGTACCCTGATATTGCTTATTCCTGGCATTGCAAAAAGTATAGCATATAATGAATGACCGCTTTTTGTTCTGATATGGAATAAGATAATAATTGCAGAGGTTATGATAATCGCTTTTAGAAGTATTGGTGTTTTGATTTTTTTATACCAATTATACATAAAATATAATGGGGAAACGACCATTGTTAAAAATGGAATTATGCCAATAAATAAGTAATGAAGCCACCATATGGGGACTTCGGGTTTTGCTATTTTAAAAAGGAAACTCCATGTTTTCGAAGATTCATGCGGGAACAAATAAGATTTAATATAGGGTATATTTGGTTCGACTTCAATGTATTGAAGCGTTCCTACTATCTTTGACATTTTTATATATGGAATAAAGAGCCATAGCAGAGTCAAGGCCGAGAATAAAAATATAATTAAAGTATAGGCTACTCTTTCTTTCCTAAAATAAAAAAGCAAATCTTTCCATTTTTTGGAAATTAAATAGTAAACCAAAATAAACAATACTGAAAAATAAAAGAGGTAAATACCGGTATAAAGAACACAATAGAGCTGATATACAATACCGAGACAAAAGATCAAAAAGTACTTAATTGAAGGTGTGTTCAACATTTGGAAAACTGCATAGAAAACAACAGGAACCATGAATCTAATTATCATTTGCATGTAATTAAGCTGCCCCAGGTTAAAAATTGAAAATGCAAAGATCCAGGCAAGTATTAGAGCAATTTCCGAACGGCCAAACCATTTTCTGAATACATAATAGCTGCACCAATAATTAAGCGTACAAATGCATACCCACCATAATTGATATGAACTTTCCGGAGAAAATCCAAAAATTCGCCAGATAGAATAAAATGGTATGGTCCCTAACATATTATCGGATAAAGCAATTGTATTTTTAAAAGGGTACATAAATCCTGCATCCCAAAAAGAAGGGTCTTTGCCGGTCAACCAGTAATGAACATTTTCCAGTAAATAATTAATAAATCTGGAATCGCCCAAATCACCTGGTATATATTCAAAATGATATCCCAATAATCGAATACAGAAATACCAAATGCCAATAATAAAGGCTATGAAAGGGAAAGTCTTATTTACGATTTGGTTCAATTTCATAATTTTCTTTTCCTTCAGTACTTTACCTATTCATCCAATTCATATCAGCACCTTGTATTCCTCCAAAGAGGGCACTGCCGTATCCCTTTTCCTTAACATGGATTACCCTGCATCCCAATGATTCTGCAATAGCTACAGAATTATCACTACTCCCATTGTCCGCGATTATGATTTCACCCGCTACGTTATTTTCTTTAAGAAACTTTGATGCCTTATCAATACAACTACCCAATGTTCTTGATTCATTGAGGTATGGCATAACGATCGAAATTTCAATATCTTCCTTCATAATCAGCTGTAAAAAGAATTCCCAAAACTACAAAAAGTAACCATCTTTCTCATTCAAAACAACGAATTCATTCATGAATCCACCTGAGGAGTTTTATGGCAGATTTATGGCTGCTGTCGAAGGGTTGAATTTTCACAACGGACTGATGGTTCCATTCCGACCGCCTGTTCACTTCTTGCTATGCATATCATCATAAATTATTATATTTGAAAAAGTGAATACATTTGTTTATGACAAAGAATCGAATTATGGAAATTAAAAAACCAATAGTTATACTTTTGTTAATTGTTCCATTGCTGTTTTTTATCATCGGTCTGTCCATGCTTTCCGCATACCCCCCTCATTTCACATTGATTACCGATCCTGAATATTGTCATCTCCTGACCGGGCTTAATATTGCGCAGTTTAAGTTCATTTCAGCCGATTATATGCATCCCTGCGTGCCTATGCAATTGTTGACCGGTGCTATAATCAGGTTGGTATATTTTTTCGCCGGACAGGAAGCGAATATTGTTTCGGATGTTTTTCAACGGCCTGAGTTTTATGTTTCTGCGATTAACATATCCTTCATCCTTGTCATAGCCATTCTATTTTTTATTGTCGGAAATATCGTTGCCTCCATCACAGGTGAAGTGCTTGTGGGAATTTTTTTGCAAACCATCGTTTTTGCAAATCATATTACCCTGTTTCAGTTAACCGTCAGCGTGCCTGAACGCCTGGCTTTGCCATTCATTGCCTTACTGATCTGCTTGTTGATCTGGTACATTTACAAGGGCTCGATGCTTCCTTACTATCCCATTCTTTTAGGTGTGGCCGTTGGCTTTTGCGTAATGCAGAAATACACCATGCTCCCGCTGGTAATTCTGCCGTTATTTATTACAAAAACATGGAAGGAGCGTTTACTTTATTTCCTTTCCTTTATCGTCACCTTTGCGTTGTTGTTTATTCCCATCATAAGCCATCTTAAGCGCATCCGGGAATTTTTCACCGGTATGTTCTCCCATTCAGGTTTGTATGGAAGCGGTAAAGCCCAGTTTTTCGATCTGTCTTCTGTTGCCCCCAACCTTTCCGTCTTGTTTCATGATATGGCAATACCCATGTTTTGTATGCTGATCCTGATCATTTTCCTGCCCATTGTTTATCTGGTCAAAATCAACAAATCGGAGATTATTTTACGGATCCGTAAAATAATGCTTGGTACTGCCCTGGTGGAAGTGATTATTTTACTGATGGTGTTGAAGCATTACAAAACGCATTATTTCGCACCGGCGGCCGCTTTTTCATTTTTTAATCTTTTTTTGTGCTATGAATATATTAAACAACGTTTTTTACCGAATAACACCTTAATTTTAAAGATCGCTTTGGGCATGTTTTGTTTTATACCGTTGCTTGACTATTCAAGACTTAAATCTGATTTCACCGATTACAGGAAGAAGACCGAAACCGAAAAGCTGTTGCATCAGGTAGAAGTTTATTATCGTGATTATCCCACCCTTATTATTCCGCGCTATTATGGATCCCCATTTATTGAGTTTTCACTTTGGACGGCCAACTATTATACCTACAATATGAAACAATACGGTACAGAACTAAAAGAACTGTATCCGCTATCCTATATTTATACTTTGGATTGGGGAACCTTTGATATGGCGTACGACGGTCACAAAACCAATGATATCTTGCTGAGACACGATATGTTTTTGCTGAGTTACTATCCCGAAGATACAGCGATAGTGAATTCATTTTTCAGGGAATTGAATGCATTGAATAAGACGTATACTTTTAAACGAACTTTATACAATAAGAACCTGGGATATGCCATTGGTGAGATTCGGTTTGTTGAGGATTCTACTTTAAAAGAATCGGTTTTTGCTTATTCACAGGATATGGAAACCAAGGATTCGATTGTATCAAACCTGATCAGCACCGTAGTGGCAAAATCGGGAATTGGATCACTGAAACTTGACGATCAGCATGAATTCGGAGCTGTTGTCCCGCTTAACGATATCAAGCCGGGCGACAAAATTACAGCCAGTGTTTGGCGGTATAACAACCTCAATAAAAGCAGCATCGCAATTCGCACTGAAAATTCGGATGATTTGTTTGTGTCTAATTCCGGCATTTCTCAAACTTTCAATCTGTGGCATCAGATCAAAATTGAAACAACCATTCCGGATACCTTCCGTCAACAGAGTCTCAGGGTTTATCTCTGGCACAGCGATAAACGCAATGATGCCTACTTTGATGACTATTCCGTTTCGGTTGCACGGGAATAAGCACTCAATAAATCAGTTTATTGAGGATTTTCTGCTGTAGTGTAAATAAATCCTGATCAGATCAACCGGTACTGCAAAGAGATCGTAAAACCGTATCTTGCTTCCCTTGTTCTCAATCCATTCAAAAAGCGGATATTCGTATATTTCGGTTAGGGTTCTCTTCACACCGAAAAGATTTTTATACCGGAACAGGAATTCAATATCAAACAACCAGGTTGTCAGGAATTCATCTTGAAACAAGGTGGATGCTCTTTCAGCTGTCATTACTTTGGCGCCACATTGTGAATCATATATGGGCAGATCCAGCATTGCGCTGATAAGGGTTGCAAATACCCTGCCCGTGTAATGCCGGATCCATGATCTCTTGATGGTGCTGCCCATTCTTTTCACCCTGGAACCAAAAATAACTTTACTGTTTTTGTTTCCGTCAAGATAGGCGAACATTTTGTCCATTTCAATGAGCGGGGTTGAAAGATCTGCATCAAGATACCCGATATAATCAGGTTTAATTTCATTCAGGGCAAACAATATTCCGTGCCGGACTGCTTGTGCCTTACCTGCATTGGTTTGCAGATCGACAGTAAAAATCCTTACCGGATTTTTTTCTTTGAAGGCCTGAAGCATATCGAAAGTATCATCCCTGCTGCCATCATTAACAAATACCAGCACAACATCTTTCTGATCATTCAGGTATGTATCGATTAAATTAAAATTTAACCGTCCTGCTTCGTTATAACAGGGAATGACTATACAGCAGTTTTGCATATTGAATAAACTGATAAACCCGGTAAGGTAATACCTGCGGCCAAAAATATCCTGCAAATGAAATAATCCATTATCAGTGCAGCAGTAAGGAACCAGGAAATGACAATTCCTTTGTTCCATTGTCCTATTCCCGTGTCTGCTGATTTTGCCAGATTCATTCTCGTGAACAGCAACTTTATAATCCGTGGAAATAGTAAAATAAGGAAAAAATATCCGGAATCCAGCGATTCATAGCCCGATAATGAAATTGTCCGGATCAGGCCTTTCCTTGAATAGCGTCTGTAATGTTTTAAGAATGCATCATGGGAGGAAAAAAGACATGGATAGGCAGGTGCTGTAATGATAAACAGGGTATCTTTTGTGATGTGTTTATTTTTTGCCAGGGAAGATAAAAAACCGGTGTCCTCTTCAATATGCTCGATCACATCCAGCAACAGTACAAAGTCAGCCTTTTTCTCTGGCAATAAGATTATGTTTTCTACTTTGTCATAAAGCGACAGGGAAATACCACCGGCTAAATTTTTGATTTCCTGTATCCTTTCCTCAGTAAAAGCGGAATCAACTGCATGGACCTCACTACCGGGAATGGATGCTGCAATATGGCTTGAAAGGTATCCATCGCCGCATCCAATGTCAAAAATAGTGGGATTTGTTTTCCCATCTTTTCTTATCCATGATGTAAGCATGCGGATGATGATCCACATCCTGGCTCTTTCCCAGGGATGTCTTGATTTGCTGTTAAAGGTTAAAGTTTTTAATTCCGTTAAATCCATGAAAGGCAGCATTATTTCTTACCGGCTGATGGGCTGCGCATAAGCCTTAACATCTTCACCGGTAATCTCCTTGTCACACAATATTATCAATCTTTCCAGTACGTTACGGAATTCACGGATATTTCCCGTCCAGCTCAGCTTCTGCAGTTCGCGGATGGCATCCGGGGTAATGATCTTCTTGGGTTTTCCGTATTCACTTCCGATCAGTTCATTAAAATGCTCGGCGAGAAGCGGGATATCTTCCAGTCGCTCAATGAGTGAAGGGACATGGATAAGAATTACCGTTAACCGGTGGTACAGATCTTCCCGGAATGTTTTATGATCAATTTCTTCCCTCATGTTTTTATTGGTGGCAGCGATCACCCTTACGTCCACCTCAATATCCTTATCACTGCCCACCCGGCTAATTTTATGTTCCTGCAGGGCCCGCAGCACCTTTGCCTGGGCCGAAAGGCTCATATCCCCCACCTCATCGAGAAACAAGGTTCCTCCGTGAGCCTGTTCAAATTTGCCTTTTCGTTGTTTAATCGCTGAAGTAAAAGCGCCCTTTTCATGTCCGAACAATTCACTTTCGATGAGTTCGGAAGGAATGGCGGCACAATTTACTTCCACGAATGGCATTCCCGCACGCTGGCTCTTTTCGTGAAGCCACCGGGCGACCAGTTCTTTTCCGGTTCCGTTTTCACCGGTAATCAATACCCTTGCATCCGTAGGGGCAACCCTTTCGATCATTTCCTTCACTTTCAGGATCGCCGGGGATTCCCCGACAATATCATAGGCTTTGTTGATCTTCCTTTTCAGGATTCTGGCTTCCGTAACCAGCTCGGTTCTTTCTGTAGCATTGCGGATGGTAACAAGTAAACGGTTGAGGTCAAGGGGTTTTTCAATGAAGTCATAGGCACCCTTTTTTATGGCTTCAACCGCTGTGTCTATGTTACCGTGTCCGGAAATCATAATCACCGGGATTTCCTGTGATTTTTGCATGAGGTTCTCCAGGGTTTCAATACCATCCATGCCCGGCATCTTGATATCGCATAACACGATATCAAATGAATCGTTGGCAAAGAGTTCAATGCCTTCCGGCCCGTTGGTGGCCAGCTCCACCTTGTGGTGCTCGTATTCAAGCACTTCCTTCAGTGTATTGCGGATGCTTTTTTCGTCGTCGATAACTAATATATTGGCCATTTTTATTACTCGATTTGCTGATTTACTGATTTGATGAATTAAGATTCACAGGTCACATTCCAAATAGGATGGCAAAAGTCAGGTAAAAACATTCCCACAAAACCAGTGAAAATATACGCAATGCGTTTCCCCTTCATGGAAGGCTTCCTTAATTATTTAGCATTTCGAACAAAATTCCCTCCTTAAGCGCAAAATTCGACTGAATGATGCGCCGCAATTTGAGTTTTCCCATTAAAAACTTTACCAGGAGGGAAGCAGGAACGATCGTCTCAAGTCGATGTGCTTCCAATCCCTTCATTTGTTTTCTTTCTTTAAGCGTGGAGTTGATCAGGCGTTGGTAAAGGTTTTCAAAATCAGCGAGATCAATCTCAGCCGCTTCAGGGAAAGATGCTTTTTCAGTTCCTGTTCCGGGATCTTCTTCTCGGATCATGGCAGCAAAGGTTTCAAATGAACCCGATGCCCCTATAAGGGTCGTGATCCGGTGCTTCCGGAATTCCTCGAAAAAGTCAGGCATGCGCTCTTCAAGGTAGTTTGATATGAATTCTATCTCCTCAATGGTGATGGGATCGGAAGGTTTGAATTTTTCAATCAGCCGTGCCATACCGAGCGGATAGCTTTTCTTCCATAGGATCTGGTCTGCATTTCCAATGATCAGTTCATTGCTTCCGCCTCCGATATCCAGAATCAGGGTTTTTTCATGATCGAGGATCATGGCAAGCTTTACCCCAAGGTAAATCAGTTCGGCTTCGCGATCACCGCTGATGATTTCGATTTCAATCCCGAACTTTTCCCGTACCGATTTTATAAAATGTTCGCTGTTGCGTGCGGTGCGAATGGCTGAGGTTGCACAGGCAACGATCTTTTCCGCCCCAAAACCGGCGGCTGTCTGAAGGTGCTTCTCCAGGGCATTGATGCCCCGGGTAATGGCATCAGGCCTTATTTCCTTTTTATCAATGCCCCCTTTGCCGAGTTTTACCGGTATTTCAGACTTGCAAAGGATCTTGTATTCTTTATTGCCTTTGATTTCAGCGACAAGAAGGTTAAAAGTATTGGTGCCCAGATCAAGAATTGCAACACGCATAGGGAATAATTGGTTTGCCGATTGTGCCAAAGCGTAATTTGGGAAAATCGATCAGGCTAAAATACAGTTTTTTCGATTTTAAACCTACTTTGACCCTTTTAAAAACGCGCAGCCCCGATTCTGTCAAGGCAGGATCAATTCTTATACCGAATCCATTTCCACATTTCCCGGTAGGATGTTTTTTTACCGTACATCAATATTCCCGTACGGTAAATTTTGGCAGCGAGCCACGTAGTGAAAAGAAAGGTCAGAATAAGCAGCAGAACCGAAGCCAGGATTTGTCCCACGGGCGGAACTCCAAAAGGAATACGCGCCATCATGACAATGGGAGAGGTAAAAGGAATGATGGAAAACCATACAGCCAGTTTGCCGGAAGGATTCAAAAAGGTGTTGATCATGACCAGAAGTCCCACGATCAGGGGAATGGATATCGGAAACATGAATTGCTGGGTATCCGTTTCATTATCGGAAGCAGCACCAATGGCCGCGAATAAGGATCCATAAAGAATGTATCCTCCGATGAAAAAGAAAATGAAAGCCCCGATCACAAGGGCAAAATTAACCTGCCTTAATTGCCGGAATACATCCCGTATTGCACTTTCGGTCTGCGGACTGTCAAAAGACTGTACCGTGTGGGTTCCGGCATCCATGACATTTCCGGGAGCAGCCTGTTCGGTAACTGCCTTGATGGAACCGGGCATAAACACCTGTTGGGTTATGCCGGCGATGGCAAAAGTAAGGATTATCCAGGCAAGGAATTGTGTCAGACCGGTCAATCCGATTCCTATTATCTTACCCAGCATAAGCTGGAAAGGCTTTACGCTGGAGATGATGACTTCAATGATCCGGCTTGTTTTCTCTTCGAGAACACCCCGCATCACCTGTGCCCCAAACATAAAAATGAACAAATAGATCAGAAATCCACAGATGTATCCAAGAAATCTTTTTATGTCGGTTGCATCCTCTCCCCCTTTCTGCCAGTTTTTCCAGTCGATGCGTTTCAGGTTCACTTTGGTTTCAAAAGACTGAATCGCATTCACCGGTATTTTATTAACGATGAGCTTATTATCAAAAATATGCTTTTCGAGGGATTTTGAAATATGCAGTTCCATTCCCAGCGAGGGTGGTTTCCGGTAATAGAAATCGACACTGGTTTCCCGGCCGGCCGAAATAATATCCTGGCTCAGAAAGAGAATTCCATCGTATGCATCTGCATCATAAGTTTTCAGAACATCCTGAAGCCGCATGTTGTTCAGGTAAACAAATTTCATGTTTTCCTTATCGGGGATGACATCGCGGAAAAACTGAAGAGAATCCGGCAGTGGCCTGCCATAACTATCTTGTTCAACCACCGCTATTGTACTTTTATCCGTATCCTCCATGGTGGTCAGCATACCGGGAAGGATCATAAGGGCAGCAAAAAGAACAGGTCCAAGGAAAGTCATCAGGATAAATGACTTTTTTCTAACACGCGTAATATATTCCCTGGCAATGATCAATCCTATCTTATTCATGGATTCCGGTTTTTAGTTGTGTTGCGATTCCACTACGCGAATAAAAACTTCATTCATGCTGGGAATAACCTCATTGAAAGAAGTAATGCCGGCCACAGGAAGGATACGCTTCAGTATGTCGTTCCCGGAAAAACGGTGGTCAGCTCTCACTTTGATTACATGCATACCCTGCTCTGCAACGAGATCAACCTGTTCAAAGTCGCCGTTCAGGGTCTGCAAAACCGCAGCAGGATCACCGGTAAAACCAATCTCGAACAGATTCGATTTATGACGCATACGGATTTCCTGCACATTGCCTTCCAGAATGGTTTTGGATTTATTGATAAGGGTGATGTGATCACAGAGTTCCTCTACCGAGCCCATATCATGGGTAGAGAAAAGGATGGTCGAGCCCTGTCTTTTCAGGTTGAGAATTTCATTTTTCAGCAGATTGGTATTGATGGGGTCGAATCCGCTGAAAGGTTCATCAAAAATCAGCAGTTCGGGTTGATGCAATATCGTTACGATGAATTGCACCTTTTGCTGCATACCCTTTGACAGCTCTTCCACTTTCTTGTTCCACCAGGCTTGCATTTCGAATTTCTCAAACCAGTATTTCAGTTTCGTAAGCGCTTCATTTCTGCTCATTCCTTTTAGCCTGGCAAGGTAAACGGTCTGTTCTCCCACCTTCATCTTTCGGTAAAGGCCTCGTTCTTCAGGCAGGTATCCGATACGGGAGATGTCAGCGGAGGTGAATTTTTTCCCCTTGAAAAAAAGTTCGCCTTCATCCGGCGCGGTAATCTGGTTGATAATTCTCAGTAGGGTAGTTTTACCGGCACCATTAGGGCCCAGCAGACCGTAAATGGATCCTTCAGGAATCCCCATCGTGACATGGTCAAGGGCAATATTGGATGAATACCGCTTAACCACATTACGGACGGAGAAAAATTCGGTTTCGGGCATTATGGCAGTATTTAGAAAATATGTAGTTAAATATAGAATAAATAGTAGATCAGATTGTCGGGAGCAATATTATGAAATCCATGGATATCATGCAATTTTCTGCCACTTTCTGGTTACTATCTGCCTCCTACTAACAATTAAATTCCAGCTACCCGCTACTATTCAAAATAATTCCGCATCCGGTCAAAAAAAGTGCCGTCTGCTTTGCTCTTATCCGGTTTGAAATTAGGTGATTCATCCAGTTTTTCCAGTATCTTTCTTTCCTCTTTCGACAGGTTCTGGGGAACCCATACGTTGATATTCACCAGCAAATCGCCATGGCCGTAACTTTGCACTTCAGGCAGACCTTTGCCTCTTAAACGAAGGACTTTCCCGGGCTGAGTACCGGCCTCGATCTTTATTTTCACCTTTCCGTCAAGGGTTGGTACTTCAATATGGCCTCCGATGGCAGCCTGTGCAAAGGAGAGATTCAGGTTATACAACAGGTCATTGCCTTCCCTCAAAAGTTCAGGGTGATCCTCTTCTTCGATGATGACCAGCAGGTCGCCGTTTACACCGCCGTGCCTGGCTGCATTGCCCTTGCCGCTTACGGAAAGCTGCATACCTTCGGCAACGCCGGCCGGTATTTTTACCGGAATGACTTCCTGTCCCCTCATTACCCCTTCGCCCGCACACTTGGTGCATTTGGATTTAATGATCCGG
>JAGDMB010000384.1 GCA_017860375.1 Bacteroidota bacterium
GCTTCGGCGAACAATAAAACTGCACCCGATGATTATCCTTATCATATCGGGACATGGTATGCGATTCCAGACCGGTATGACAGGATAAAGGAATTGCTGGCTGCAAAAGACAAGTTCTCGGTTGATGATTTTAAGGCCATTCAGCTGGATCAGAAATCAAAAATGGCTGAAAAATATATGCCGGCATTGATCCGTGCTATTGATAACAAGCCGGATTTCAGCGAGATTCAGAAAAAAGCAGCCGAAGAATTGCGCCAATGGGATTATACGATGAAGCCTGACGCAGCCGCACCCATGTTGTTTGAATATACGTACCTTCAAACCATCCGGAACCTTTATGACGATGAAATGGGAAAAGAACTGGGTGAAAAGTTTTTTGAAAATACATCGGTATCCCGTATCTCCACCGACCAGATCTGGCAGCAAGGGGCTTCTTTGTGGACAGATGATGTGAATACGCCCGGCGTCGCTGAATCCTTACCGGATATCCTGCTGAAAAGCTTTAAGGAAGCAGTTGACAGCCTTACAAGGCAATGTGGTCCTGAAATAGCATCATGGAAATGGGGCGACAGGCATCAGATCACGCTGGCACATCCGCTTTCAAAGGTGGCCATCCTGGACAAACTCCTTAAACTGAATCGCGGGCCTTTTTCGGTTGGAGGCAGTTTTCATACGGTATCACCCTATAGTTATCCGGGCGATATGACGTTGCAATGCAATCATGGCGCTTCACACCGGCATATCTTCGATCTGAGCAACTGGGACAATTCACTCACCGTGATCCCAACCGGAAACTCCGGCATTCCTGCAAGTCCTAATTACTGTGATCAGACCCTGCTTTACATCAACGGGCAGTATCACCCTGATCCTTTTTCGCGGCAGGCGGTTGAAGCGAATGCGGTGTACAGGATGAAGTTCAAGCCGAAACAATAAAAGGGATTCAGACGCTGCCAGGTCCTTCGGACTCTGGCAGGTCGTTTTTAACATTCACCGCAATCCCAGGTTCTTCAAGGCGTCGGAAAAGTTCTTGCTGACTTTTTCATCCTCCGGAACGGATTCATCCGTTTTATCCGTCACATATGGAATGCTCAGACAAAAACGGGCTCCCGGAGAATACGCGGTATCAAGCCATATTTTGCCCCCAAGGCATTCCACGATACCCTTTGAGATGGCAAGACCCAGGCCGGCACCGCCATAACCACGGTGCAATGGTTCCTCGCCCTGGATAAACCGTTCAAATATTTTATCCTGCAATTCACGGCTCACACCGGTTCCGGTATCCTCAACAAAGAACCGGATCAGCGGAGGATTAATGGTATAGCCGAAATGAATGGTTCCTTTTTCCGTGAATTTTATTGCATTTTTGATCAGGTTATTCAGTATCTGCTGCAGCCTTCCGGGATCGGTACACAAACTATCCTCGCCGTCCGCTCTGTCGCATGAATACCGGATAACCAGCGCGTCACGATTCTGCGCCTTTTTATACGTCGCAAAAAATTCCTGGGTGATCCGCAGCAGGTCATTTATGGAAAATTGAGTTTTGTGAATTTTCAGCTGGTTTGATTCAATCATTGAAATATCGAGGATATCATCAATGATCGTGAGAAGTTGTTCGCCGCTTTTGTGGATGATCTCAATAAAGCGGGTGCTTTTTTCATCCTGTCCCGCGGCCTGATTTTTCAGCAGATCGCTGAATCCCAAAATACCGTTCAGGGGTGTACGGATCTCGTGCGACATATTGGCCAGGAATAAAGTTTTCAGCCGGTCCGCTTCCTCTGCCCTCATCAGTGCTTTTTTCAGTTCTTTTTCAAACCGGATCCGGATCTCGATTTCATTTTTCAGAATGAGATTGGTGGTGGAGAGTTCTTTTGTCCTCTCCTTTACGACATTATCCAGCGTATTATTCACCATTTCAAGTTCACGGGTACTTACATAGTTTCTGAAGCGTGTGGTGTACAGTATCCTGGAGGTAATGAAGGCAACCGCCACGAGGATGATGGCCATATAATAATGCTCGACCACCGATTCCACGGGAATTTGCATAGCCCTGAGCGTCAGGGAAAGTCCTGCCATGCCCGTGAGCAGGGCGATCAGAAAAACAGCGGAGGGAATGATGAACAACGTGACGGCAGTGAAAATGCCGATCAGAAAGGTTGGCAGGCCATTTACGGAAACCGATTCAATGCCGGCGACACATGCGGTCCATAAAAAATGAGAAAAAACATAGAAATACACAACAAACCGGTGAAAAAAACGGACATCCCCGATTTGCCGCGGACAATGAAAATAACTGACATAAAACACCAGAAGGGTGACGAGGCCAAGATAGATATCGAGAATACGGAATACAGACAGCTGCTTCTGACTCCAGATCTTCATAAAAAGAAAATCAGAACCGAGTTGCAGCAGGGCAAAGACAATGAGAAAAACTGACCAGAAGCGCAGCCGCTGCAGGTTAAGAACACATGCATCCAGCAAAAAATCACGGATGTAGGATTTCTTCAGCGCGGCATATGTTTTATCCTGACGCAGGCTGAAGGTTTTATGCAGAATTTCTGATAACATCTGAAGGGCGGCAGGGTGTTGTTCAAAAATAACAGAAATAATGAACAAAGGATAGAATTATAAGAAAAATATACGAACAGGCGGCAAGCCGTGAATAAAAATTTTTTTGATGCAACTTTTTTTTAATAAGTTTGTATATTCTTTAATGAATTCATTAACGGCCGGAACGGTATTAAATGGATAAACGCTCTTTTCTTAAGACAAGCTTGTTAGGTATTGCAGGTTTATTTGCTTCCTCCCTCAGGTCCCATGGCATGATAACAGGGATGTTCAGGAAAAATTACCGGAGAAAGGGAGAATTCCTGCAGCCAAAACTCCCCTATGCCTTTGATGCGCTGGAGCCACACATCGACGGGGCTACCATGGAATTGCACTATACGGAACACTACACAGCCTATACGCAAAAATTCAACGAGGCAGCTGTTCAGCTGGGTATTTTGCAGCAACCGGCCCGGAATATCCTGATGGAGGTATCGAAATACCCCGAATCGATCCGGCAAAACGGGGGTGGTTACCTGAATCA
>JAGDMB010000385.1 GCA_017860375.1 Bacteroidota bacterium
GCGGTTCTGGAATTTCCAGGAATTACGTGCCAGAGCAAACATGTTGTGAAGCCACCAGAAGGCTGGCATGACTTCCAGCTGATCTTTGGAACTGTTGTTATTGAGGAGGGAAAAAGGCAATGGAATGTCAAGTTCGGCCGGATAATCTGCTTTGGATAGCAACACAAAAGAAGCAAAACGGCACGAATGTTTCACACTGGTGCACAACCCGGGCCAGAATCCACGTCCGGCCTGAATTTCGTTGTCATTTGCCCGGCTGTTATGGTTTGAGCCAATGGTGGCCCCGGCGGCCATATTGCTTTGCCCCATGACAACCGATGCAATGAGAAAGGAATTGTTGTGGTGCTGTTCGTGTGCCGGGAATATCAGGTTATTCAGCACTTCGCAACAGGAAATGGTGGAATTGTCGCCCAGGAATGAATTGATCAGCCGGGCCCCGTATTTCAGGTGGGAGTTGTTGCCAAGAATAAATTTGACCGCCTTGCATCCATAAAAAATATGACAGCCGTAACCGATGATGCCGTTCACCAGTTCCACACCTTCGCCTATCTGGGTAGGTTCTTCCTCGGATGAATTGATCGTAAGGTTTTTTAATTTGTTGGCTCCCTTTATGTAACAGTGGGTGCCAATCTTCACATCCTTAAGAATGAGGGAATTTTTAATAACTGTATTATTCCCTGTGGTACCGTAAAAACCGCGGCGGTTATCAAGACTGTTCTGGGTTATCTTCCTGAGGCTGGCCTGCAGGGCAGCATCATCAATATATTTGGCCCAAAGATACGCATCTGCGGTGATGATCCCGTCGAACGGAAGGACTCTCCTGCATCCCGTTTCATTCATCAGGTCGAGCCAGGTTCGCACGTTTTCCGGCTCTCCTTCCTTCAGAATCCCGTTCCCGAATTTAGCATGATCGGTAGTATGCATTTCATCAATATTGAACAGGATACAACAGTCGCCTATAATAAAATGAGACAGGTAATGCACGTCATGAATGGCAACATCATCCCCGATATCGCACGAGATGATGACGCTGTTTGTAATTCCCGCAGGCACTCTGAGGTCATGATGCTGAAGAATACTATTGCGCAGGCGTCCGATCCTCACCAGTCCGAAAAACCGGGTATTCTTAATCTGATTGGTGTCAAATGCATCCGTAACCAGTATTTCATCCCAGTTGTCGGCCGTATTGTCATTTTTTACCAGTCTCTCAACCTCATCCGATTTCAATTGCCTCCAGCCCGATTTGGGAGGTTTTGTCTGCTGGTTGCGCTGGTAATATTCATCTTTTCCTTTGGGAAGATATTCAGGGGGAATGAAATTTTTACCCATGTTTTCCGGGGGTAGAATCATTACTTTATCCATTTTTGCAATTTTTTGTTTGGTTTCAGAAGGTTCGTTTCAAATGTAATTGTTTTTAAATCAACAGGTATGAATGAAGCGGGATTTTTTACCAATGATCCTTACATGGTGATCAATATAAAGGCCTGTGCGATCAAAATACGCAGGAACATGGTAAAAGGGTATACGGTTGCATAGGTCGTCGACTGTACATGAACCGGAGCCAGGCTGTTGGCGAATTCCAGCGCGGGAGGATCCGTCATGGCCCCTGAAATAATGCCACAGATCTTCAGGTAGTTGTATTTCAGCAGACGTGCAATGACGGAAGCAAGAAGTATGGGTACAAAGGTAATAACGGCACCATACAATATCCACATGTACCCTCCCTCCACGATGGTCTGTACAAAACGGGCGCCCGATGAAAGTCCCACACAGGCCAGGAAGAGAATAATACCCAGCTCCCGGATCATCATATTGGCTCCCGGTGTCATATAAAAATCAAAACTCTTAAAGCGCCGCTGGTGCCCCATTAAGATTGCGACCAGCAAAGGCCCTCCGGCCAGACCAAGTTTGGCCGGCGCCGGCAATCCCGGAATAAATATGGGGATACTGCCCACCACGATGCCCAGAAATATGCCCACAAAAATGGGAATTGTATTCGGATGCGCCAGCTCCTGTACCGAGTTCCCAAGCTCATTCCGTATCTCCGGCAGCAGATCGCGTTTCCCGACGATCCTTACCGTATCGCCGAATTCCACCGTGGTGCCGCGTGTAGGCAGAATCTCGATACCCGCCCTGAAGATCCGCGTGATGTTGGCTTCGTAACGCCGGTAAATGCCTATCTGCTCAATGGTTTTCCCCGCATATTTGCGGTTCGTCACCAGCACATGGAACATGGCAAGGTCTCCCGATATCTCGCGCTTGTCGGCTATTTTTATTGCCCCCATTTTCATCTGCAGGTTTTCGATATGATTGATGGCCGAAACCCCGATGACGACATCTCCTTCCTGCAGGACTTCGTCTTCAATGGGTATAATATAAGTCCCATGCCGTCCGATACGTGAAATTACAAGCTCGGTGTCAATTACTTTTTTAATGTAACTGATCTTTTTACCGAACAGATTGGAATTGGTAATGGCTATTTCTATGGTTTCCAGCTTTTGCTGGGTGATGCTTTGCTGGTTTTTATAGTCGTCCACTTCGCGGCTGATTTTTATCCTGAACATAACCCTCACCAGGATCATGGTTATAATAATCCCGAGGACCCCAAAAGGATAGGCCACGGCATATCCCATTCCGGAAACGGCAACGTCGCCGGTTTTTCCCATATCGGCGAGCACCTGCTGAGCAGCGCCCAGGCCGGGAGTATTGGTCACGGCACCGCTCATAATGCCGGTGATCACGGCCGGCGGAACCCCTCCCAGCAGGTAGAACAGGTAAGCGATAACAAAGCCGCCCAGCACGATACCCGTGGCAAAAAGATTCAGTTTCAGACCCTCCTTGCGGAAGGTATTGAAGAAGCGGGGGCCAACATCAATGCCAATGGCATACACAAACAAAATCAGTCCGAATTCACGAACAAATTGAATGATTTCAGGATTGGCCCTGGCTCCGAAATGAGCAATCAGTATCCCCGAAAAAAGCACTCCGGCAATGCCCAGCTTGATCCCCTTGATTTTTATCCCTCCGATCAGCACTCCGAAGAATGCTGTCAGGCTGATGTAGAGAATAGCCGTGGCCACGCCGGT
>JAGDMB010000081.1 GCA_017860375.1 Bacteroidota bacterium
TTATTGCCCGACGAAAGGAGCCACTCAATGAACTGGCTGCTTTGTTAAGGAACACCTACCCGATTAATGTGGATTGCATCAGCTGCGATTTGTCGGATATTGACGCAGCGCATACCGTTAAAGAAGCCCTGAAGGGCAAAGAAATTAATCTGCTGGTATACAACGCCGCTCTCTCCTACATCGGTCCTTTTGAACAAAACAGCCTGGAACATCATACTAAAATAGCCTGTGCCAATATGATCACGCCCATGAACATGATCCAGTTATTTGGAGAACCCATGCTTAAAAAGGGGAATGGTGCTTTAATTATGATGGCCTCACTGGCAGGTTTTCAGGGTAGCGGATTCCTGGCTGCCTATGCCGCCACCAAAGCTTTTATAAGAGTGCTGGCTGAAAGTCTCTGGTACGAATGGAAAGACAGGGGTGTGGATATTATGGCTTGTTGTGCAGGAGCCACGGCTACCCCTAATTTTATCAACACAAAACCTGAAAAAGCCGGCTTTTTTGCCCCCAGGGTGCAACGTCCTGAAGAAGTGGTTCAGGAGTGTATGAAACGGTTAGGAAAAGAGCCATCCTTCGTTACAGGCACCGGCAACAAGCTTGCAGGTTTTATCATGCAAAAATTATTGACCCGTAAAATGGCCATTACCATCATGGGAGACACTACCCGAAAAATATATCGCCTGCAATCGTTGGATTAATATGCCGGTTGCCCGCTTAATAAATATAGGGTATAATTCTGTAACGAACTTTCTTTGCATATTGCTCCCAAAGAGCGCCGTATTTAAGTGCACATCGTTTATCATCAGCTGCCTGGCGGGGAAACAGGAGGGCAATGTAATACAAAGGATAGAGCCAGGGCCAGAGCATAAACGGATGTCCGACACAGAGTACGATTCCAATGGCCATGCCAATTTCGCCTAAATAGTTAATGTGTCGGCTTAATCCCCAAAAACCATTTACCAATAACGTTTTATCCCCGTCTGTAATCGTTTTTGGCGCTATACCCAGGAATACCCGTTTCGGATCTTTCTTAAAAAAATATTTCTGCATATTCGCTCCCCGTGACAACGTCCAGCTGACAAAGAATATCAATCCGTAAATTACAAGCAAATATGCGGGCGTTTGGGCATCCGGCAAGTCTACCGCAGACCATACGGGAACAGAATAGAAAAAAGGATAAAATGCAATACATCCGAATCCCAGTTTGAACCCGACTCTTTCTGCAAAGAAATCATAGGTATAAAGGTGTACTTCCTCGAAGGTTATATAATCGATAATAAAAAAAGAAAGCAAGGCAGTGGCCAGATATATCCCTGCTGATGCCTGGTCTCCGTATGCAATAGAGTGGTGAGCGGCGAAGCTCAGAATATTTAGTTCCAGCATTGTGGCTCCCACCAGATACAACCAGACTTTCGCATCGATTCGTCCTTTCCACAGCTGTGGATTCTCCACTCTCCCGAAAAAGAAATCGGTCAAAAAAGAGTGCGTAACCCCGGGAAAGGGCAATACCATCGCAAATGAAAAAATCAGACCAAAGGCAATGGCACCTGCAAGACTGTACCACCTGTATTCATAAAACCAGTCCCATGGCACAAAACCGAAATAGCATACCAGTACCCAGGTAAAAACCACGGTGAAAAACACCAGGAATCCATTGAGTCTGTAAGTTAGTTTTTCACCCGAATTCTTTCTGGTAATGTAACCATTGACCCAACGACCGGGCATCACTGCATTCAATACAAAAATGAATACGTAAACCAATGCCGGGGTAAAAAAACCAGCCAGTTTTTCCATTTGAATTGTTTTTAGAAAGGATGAAAGTAGTAAAAAAAGGGGAAGTATTTATGAATCCCTGTTATTACGGGTTAGTATTCCCAGTCCTTTGCCTCCTTACCTTCGCCGATCACAGGGAAGGCACTTATGCGCAAACGGGCGGCACCCATCGGAATTAATTCAACAATCTCAGTGGGTTCTTTTGATGCAACCGGACTATCTTTCAACTCTCCGGCAAGCCAGTATGTATCAATTTCCCAGGCATTTATTTTTTTGGCTTTTGCTTTCAGTACGATGGGGGCTGCATGTGAAACAAATGGAAAATTATCGGCAGGCCATCCTCTGGTCTCCATACTGAAGGAATTTGCAGGGGTATGCTGATCCAGTACCAGACCATAATTCCAATTTGTTGTTGGATGTATTTCATACGACGGCCATTGTTTTGAATCTGCATCTTTTTGCCATTTCGAGTCTCCAACGGCCGTTCTGTCGCTCTCTTTGCGAACGTATTCCTCCCCTATCTTCAATGAAAAAGTCAACGGGCCATACTCCACACTCACACTGTTGTGGTTTTTTGTCCAGGTCCGCACCTTCAGTTCCATGGGCAGGGTAAGAATAATGGTATCGCCTTCTTTCCAGGTGCGGGTAATGCAAACGTATTTTCCAGCCAGAGGCCGGACCGTGCCAATTTTGCCATTTATGGCCAGGGTTGCCTCATTGCACCAGGCAGGGATCCTGAAATAAAGAGGGCATTTTACTTTTTTAGCGGTCGTAATTGAGAATGTAAGCTTGTCTTCAAAAGGGTAATTGGATGTACATTTTATGCTCATTTTTTCTCCTTTGCCTACTTTGGCTGATACCGTACTGGCAGCATAGATAACTGCAGCCAGGCCATTATCGGGGGTCGCCATCCACAGGTTTTCAACCAGATAAGGCCAGCCTTGTGAGTGATTATGCTGACAACAACGTGAACTGAAAGGATTCATCATTAAAAACGGCCCCTCATTCTGAATTCCGGGACGATGGTTTTTATTATCATTCAGTACCATGTTCGGACTTGTGATATACCGTAAACTCCTTAAATCAGGCATAAGGGCAACCGGATAGGAATTGAATGCAACCTCTTCGGTATGGTCGGCCCAGCGTATGTCACCCGTAATTCGCAACAATTGCTCATTGGAATTCATTTGTTCAACCATGCCGCAGGTTTCAATTCCCTGGCGGGGATCGTCATAACCGGGACGGGCATTTTCGTCGGCGCCATACATACCACCCGGAACTTGCCCGAAATGTTCGCGGATGATGCTGAAATTATCATAGGCAGCCTGCAAATCAGCCTTGTTATGGCTGATCTGATAATATTGTGCAGGCTCACGAAAACCTTGCGCCACATTTACATTGTGCCAGTCAATCAGATCGCCGTACCAATCAGGCCATTCCATTCCTTCCCTGATTTCTTTCCAATTCCTGATATCCTCCAGGCTATTTCCTCTTTTGGACCAGGGTGCCGTACACCGGTGAATTTTTTCTGCCAGTTCCAACAGCCATTTGTCTCCGGTGATATTGTATAACCAAAGTACACTGTACAAATTATCCCCGCCGCGCACCCATTGCCAATACCGTGATTTTGAAATGAACTTGTTCTCCGGAATACTCATCTGATAGGTGAAATACCGGGTCATTAAATCAAGTACCCGTTTATCCCCTGTATATTCGTAATAGGATTCCAGGCAGTTCATCATAATCATATTCGGCCAGAAATCCTCGGTGCTGTCCTTTTGTGAAAAACTCAATGGCCCGAAATTGCCATCTGCGCGCTGACTGTTGATTACGCCCCCGATCCAGATTTTAGCTTCTTCGATCATATCTGCCCTGTTCAGGATATAACCTGTGTTTGCATAGCCTCTCAACCAATATGGGACTTCTTCCCATCCCCAGATACCTTTTCCCTCTTTTGAAAGCCAGGCATTGTCATTTTTTTGCAGCCATGCACTGATTTTCCCCAAATTACCGTTTAGTCCGTTGGATTGCCTAACCAGACATTCTTTCAACCAATTATCGGGTACAATTGAACCTACTGGCAATTTGATCAGTACGCTGGCTGTTAATGGCTTACGATTACTGTAGTAATGCAAATTTACAGCGCTCGTGTCGGGAATATCTGCAATGCTTATTGTACCGGCTTCCCGGATGCAGGAGCTGAATGTCGCCGCGCACAATACCGGTATTATAAAACAACTCATCCAATCCGTTTTCATTTTCCTTGTATTAATATGGTTTGTTTTTACTATATTGTCAGCAGTTGAAACTCAAAAATAACCTGGATTCAACATCTGAATTTTAAAATTTTAAAGGGTATCCCATGAAAAGAATGATTTTTCTATGTGTTCTGTGTGTCGGATTCTTTCTGAATGCAGCGGCTCAGACTATCATTGGCACGTATGCCATCCAGAATGTGAAAACAGGTAAAAACCTCCGTCCGTATGAGGCCGGCAAGCAAGATGGGAATAAGATAGTGCTGTATAATCATGTGGAATGGAAGTGTATGACCTGGGATTTTATCCATGTCAAAGATAACATCTACCAGCTTAAGAATCTTTTTACCTTAAAAACATTCCAGCCGGCTGGCAATCCTAAAGCCGGAAGCACGCTTAATCAGCAGGTGCTTGTTTCAGGAAATGCGCAGCAGGAGTGGGAATTTATTCCTGCAGGAGATAACCGCTACTTCATTCGCCTTAAAGGTACAGAATTATACATTTCCCTTTCCGATGCTTCCGGCAAGACCAACAGCTCAATTATTCTACAGACCAAGCAGAATTCCGATTTACAAATTTGGAAACTGGTGAAACAAAATCCCGGTTCCTGATTTATTCTTTTATACCCGTGGGTTTGGGATAAGCAGTTCCCGCTTTTACCGGAGGTCCAAAAAACGGTGTACCATCCTCATTCCAGGTGAATTTCTGAGCCCTCATGCTCCTGCCTGCACATTCCGTGCTGGATTTACGTTTTGCATGATACACTATCCAGTCTTCATTTTTGTCGGGTGAGGTCGTGAAGCAATTATGCCCGGGGCCGAATACACTGCTGTCGGGATTTTGCCTGAAAACCTGGACCGGACTTCTTACCCAGGAATCTTTGTCGAGCAGGTTGGCATTCTTATCAGCGGCAAACCATCCCAGTCCATAATCATCATCCCAGCATGCAGAAGCTGAGTAAACAATAAACAACTTATCTTTTGGCCCTTCCAGAAATTCAGGTCCCTCAAGGATCGCCCTTGGAGGAGTCATTTCCCAGTCATATATTGGCAATCCAAGGTTCGTTTCATTCTCAAGGGTTGTGGGAGAGATCATCCTGGCCAGCATGATGCCGCTTTTATTCCCGATATAGGGAGAATACGCAAAATAACGTGTCCCTTTATATTCAAACACATGCCCGTCGATGCCCGGATATTTAGTATGCACTTTTCCAAGATCTGCCCATGTTCCCTCGAAAGGATTTGCATTCTCGTTTCTCAGAACATGCACATACCGGTATAAATCCGTCGGCTTTTTCGCATCTGTGGCACTGTAATAAATATACCAGCCATCGTCAAAAAAGTAGATTTCCGGAGCCCAGATGCAGCATGTATTGGAACCGGTGTCGGGTGGAAACCATATCTCTTTGTTCTCTGCATCTTTCAGATCGGTAAAGGATCTCGATTTCCAAAGTTTGAGCCTGTCACCCATGGTAACCATACAGTAATAATATCCATCACTGTGTAGATAAACATAAGGGTCAGGGCCTTCTTCCAGAATGGGATTGGTAAAATATTCCGGATTGACCTGCTGATCATTTCCTTTATCCCTGTTGCAGGAGATCAGGAAAAAAACGGACAAGGTCAGGGTAAGCATTCCAGTCATAGGATTTACTTTTTTATCGCTATTTTTCTATTTCTAATGGGAAATCGGCTCTTTATTTTCCAAAATGACTCACCAGTTTGTCATATTCCTCCCTGGAAATTGTAATCATGCATCCGTGTCTCACGGATGGGGGAAAAGAGTACTTATCCCAGTTGCTGAAAAAAGTATATCCTGAAACCTGAAACCAGGGTCCCTCAGGATGCCTTGAGACGGACAGTCCATAAGACACACCGGGATATTGCTCATAATAAAGGTACCACACCTTGTCATCGGGAGAAGGGATAAGCATAGGCGCTTCCCTGAAATTCGGACTTACAGGGTCTGAAGGGTATGAATAGGGTCCCAATAATGAATCCGAACTGCAGATCCGGATGGTCTTCCCGGTGATCCATTCAAGACCAGGATAACGCTCATCTTTCACGACTGCATAATAGGTATCGTCGATCTTTCGGATAATAACATCAATGGTTGCAATATCCCATTTGAATAATCTGTGTGGAGTCTCCGAAAATGTTACCAGATCCTTTGAAGTCACATACAGGGTTCTCTGGCTGGCCCAGTATCTTTCCGGATCTTTGTCGTCTCCCCATTCATGCGGAGTATGCCATGTCAGGATATACTGAGCGGTGGATGCATCATAGTATAATTTGGGCGCTCCTATCCGGGGAAGGGCGTTTTCATAACCCGGAGTTTTTTTCAGATCGGGTGTAAAATCGGTATGATGTTTCCAGTTTATCAGGTCATCCGAAACCCAGATATTGATACCCGGCGCGGCATCGTTTTTGTTTCCTGCAATATAATACCGTCCGTCATGCCCTTTGCATATATCCGGATGGCCCCTGTATTCTTCAAACACACGCTTGCCGTCATTCAGTTTCTCCCAGTGCAGGCCGTCGAGGCTGACGGTGTAATAAAGCTTGCCGTAGTCATTGTGCATCATATGGGCAAAAAGATACGCTTCGTGCACTTTTTTTCCACCCAATGCCTGTCCCGGAGGATCAGGTTGCTGGCTTATCGACGGTATACTGACAAAAACAACAACCGCTGCCAGCGACAGGATTTTTTTTATTGTTTTGCTATCCATGATCCGTACTATTTTTTCTCAGACAAGGTAAGGCTCATAATAAAGTCAACTTCTTTCTGGTCAAATACACTCCCATCGGGTCTGAAAATATCGTGGAACCATACTGCAGGTTCCGAACCATCCGGGATGGGCGTATCCCATGCGTACATGGTATTTGATTTTCCTGCTACCAGTCCCCAGTTTATAGCGCCGACCTTTTCCTGTTTCAATAAGGGCATTATATTTTCAAACCGGCTGTTTCTTGTGCGGGCCATATACTCAGTGCATATCATGGGTCTGCCATACGTTTTAAGTGAATCAATGGTTGCCTTATGGTTGACCTCATCAGCGTAATTGTGGTAGGTGATGATATCGGAGTTTTCCAGCTGGTACAAATTCAATTTCACAAGCTCCTTGTTCCAGACACCTACCGAAAGGGGTTGTGAGGGATTGACCTCACGGGCCCAGTCAAACACATTTTTCAACAATGGCATGCTCTTCATACCAAGACCATTGTTACCCGGTTCATTATAAAGGTCCCATAATGCAATCCTCTGATCATCCCTGAAATGTGTCAGTATATCCTTCACATAGATCTCAAGCGTATCCATTATGCCTGGATTCTGGAACAACAGGTCACCCGGATCTCTGATCCATCCTGAGTTATGGGTGCCGGGTTTTGGATCGGGTTGCTTTCCGGCTTTGTATTCCGCATTCCAGCAATCATCAAAGAATACAAATATGGTCTTTATGCCATGCGAATCGGCAACGGAAAGGTACTTTTCCATTCTGGTTTTGAATCCTTCCCTGTCAATCTGCCACGCCAGATGATGAAGGAAAACACGCATGCAATTGAATCCGATCTTTTCAGCCCACCCCAGTTCCCTGTCAATGGTTTCCGGATCAAATGACTCAGCCTGCCAGGTTTCCAACTGATTAATTGCCGTGCTGGGATTAAAGTTGGATCCCCGCAACCAACCCTGCTGATCACTCCATGTCTGGGCTTTTTCTATGCTCCATTTTGTTCCAGGATCTCCTTCCGAATTCTTTTGCTTTTTACCAAAATTATTGCAACCGCTAAGTGATGCAAGAAGCAGCATGGTTACAAACACCGGGAAATACTGATATCTTTTCATGGTATATGGGTTTAAATTAATCGTTCACCATTATTTTTTTCATATGGAGGCCTGATGCACTCTGTATTTTCACTATGTATAAGCCTTTCGTAAGATCAAATACCGGAATGGATATTTGCCGGTCGATTGATTCGAAGGAAATAATGCCAATACCTTTCAGATCCGTTATGGTAATTAGCCTTGGTTCTTCCTTGCCGAAATCCATGTACAGGAATCTGCCTGCAGGATTTGGGTACAGATTTATCCGATCCGGAATCCCCTCATCGGGAATGCGGTTTGGTGGGCTTGTCAGCAGCTTGGAGGTAACATGAAAGTTATCGTACCGAACCCCTGTATTGAAGGATCGCAATCCGGCCATACCGCTTACGAGGGCAAGCGGATCCGTGTAGTCGATCATGGGAGTAGTCAGATCATCCACAAACACCCTTATCCGGTTGCCGTTTACGACAACACGCAAATGATACCAGGTGTTGAGTGAAAAATTTCCGCTGGCGCTGCTCAGGCTCTCCCAGCCATAGTTATGTTTACCAAGCACCACCGTGCTGTAATTGAATCCCACAAAATATCCCTGAAGAAAATCAGTACCCTGGGAAGGG
>JAGDMB010000082.1 GCA_017860375.1 Bacteroidota bacterium
TAGGGGTTATAGGGGTCGGACCAGGATAAGATACTTATTATCTGACTTTTAACCATAAATTTTAAGCATTTTTAGGTCTTAGAAGGTCATTTTTAAGGGCAAAAAGTTATCTTTAAGACAAAATTACTATCGTTATGGCAAGAGCAAACCGATATTTTATTTCCGGCCATATATGGCATATTACCCATAGGTGTCATAAAAAGGACTATCTGTTCAGGTTCAGAAAAGACAGAAACTGTTGGTTACACTGGCTGTTTGAAGCGAAGAAGCGATTCAATGTCAGTGTGCTGGATTACATCGTAACTTCAAACCACATACATTTGCTGGTATCGGACAATACTGGTGAAGGAAATATTCCAGGGTTTATGCAACTCGTCCAGGGCAGAACTGCGCAGGAATACAATAACAGAATGAATCGCAAAGGCGCTTTCTGGGAAGACAGATATCATGCAACAGCCATTGCATCTGACGGGCATATCATCCAGTGCATGGTTTATATCAGCATGAATATGGTGAGAGCCGGCGTGGTTGATCATCCGGTTAGATGGAAAGAATCAGGATATTATGAAATCATGCATCCCAAAAAACGGTATGCTATAATTAATTATACTTCCTTGTTGAAAATACTGGGTATTGCGACCTTGGAACGGTTGCATGATCTTCAACAAGAGTGGATAAAAGATGCATTGGATGGAAAACATATTGAGAGGGAAAGCAAATGGACAGAAGCCATTGCCGTTGGAAATAAAGCTTTTCTTGAGAATATCCGTGAGCAACTTAATATCAAAGCAAAATCAAGGATAATAAAAAAGAGCGGAGAAACCCATGAACTTTCTGAACCATTAATGCCTTACATTCCTTACAATGCCCTTTTTTAACACAAAAACAATGTTCTAAGGCCAAAAAAGAGCTTATTTACAATTTCAATTAAATGGTTATCAATAATATAGCTTGGTCCGACCCCAGTTTGCATTCCCGAAAAGGGATACCATAATGGAATTCGGGATTGTCAATAATCAGAACCCAGTCGTTTTCAAAACCCAATGTCGGTGTCGTGAAATCCATTTGCGCGTTGTTTGAAATCAACCCCTGAATGGTTACTTCCGATGTTCTTGGATTCAGCCACCAAACATACAATTCCTTCGATTTTATTGATTTCGTGTTTACGGTTATTGTTTTACCGAAAGGTATATAAATCATACTATAGCTTCCAATACTATCCCGGGTAGCGCAACTGTATTCTCCCTTTTCGCCCTGCCCTTTTTCGAAAGGTATATAAATCATACTATAGCTTCCAATACTATCCCGGGTAGCGCAACTGTATTCTCCCTTTTCACCCTGTCCTTTTTCGATAATAGTCTGATCGGGGATCCGGGTTAACTGGGGTCTTGATTCCATTAGTTTTCTAAGATAACCTACCTGATAAGCGCCGGGTCTGTCAAGGGCTTCAGTCCAGTATCGGTCGGCATGGTTTATTTTCTCTTCTTTTTCACTCCAGAACTGCCATACGCTGTGATGGCCGTATGTCACACCACATGCGCCGGCAAATACTGAGCGGTAGGTTTGCTTGCGGACATCGTAATCTCTGTAATATCCGTTTTCAGGATTCCATACGGGCCAGGGATTAACAGGATGATCCTCATAATTCGGTTCTGCATCCAAAACCGGTTTTGAAGGTTTTAAATTCCAATCCCGGTTTACCAGGTCCCAGATCGGAACATCATGACCCCCTCCATGTCCGGATTGAATCATGTTTAAATTTAACCAATCTTCATTATGGATGTATTGGGATGTTGACCTGTCCCCGCCCCAGGGATGATAGGTGATCAGTGCTTTATCCATCGTCCCTTCCAAAATTCCTTTCGCCATGGATCGCCAAACCGGTCGCCAATCGCTGCTGTCGTTTAAGGGTGGACGATCTCCCCCGAGAATCCATATTATATTGGGATATTTCGCATACCGTGCCCCTATCCATAGACCGTACCGGTATGCATTTTCCGGATTAAAGACTACCGGACCTGTACCCCACAACAAAGTGACTTTATCACCCCATGTCGGCAACAAACCTATATACAGGTCTTTCGATAAAGCAAGTTTAATTACGGAATCAACAAATTGAAAATATTTTTCATTCGGTTGACCGGGGTCTGCATGATGAAACGGAACTTCTCCATACCGGTTCGGTTTTCGTAATCCATCCATTTCAGCAAGAACCACAGCCTGAATAACATTAAATCCCTTGCTCCGTCTGTTTTCAAGATAGGCATTGATTTCCTCTATTGTCAGACGATGAAATAATTCCCACCCCGTATCCCCCAGCCAGAAAAAGGGTGAATCATTTTCACAAACCAGATAGTGACCATGGGTTGATACTTTTAATTGTCCACAAGAACAAGGGTTCTGACAATTGGCAGAACCAGTTATAAAACCGGCCATTAGGATCAATAGTAATTTTATTTTCATAATACGGTCGACTAAAATCTTGATAATATCGTGCTGAATCGGGCATTAGAAATTGCCGTCGGTTGTTTTTCGTGTACCATAAAATCTTTTTCTTTCATTCTCTTCAATGCTGCCGGAAGTGAATTAAAAGGAGCAATCAACAATCAGATATCGCCCCAGTTGTCTCCTTTTTTGATACGGCTTATCTGCATTTCCGAGACACCAAATTTCTTTGCCAGAACCGCACCGGTGATGCCCAGGGCAAGCTGGTGTTTAATGATCCTTACGTCAGCCGGCTTCAGTTTTGTATAATGACGGGGATCAGGCGCTATGTAAGACGCTCCGAGAAAATCCTTCCAGCCGTCCCATTCCTTAAAATAGTATTCGGGACGGGAGGGCAGGATGGAGGGCCTTTCTTTCCAGCCACTGTAATCTTTTGAATTCGAAATCCCGGCATCACGTGCCACACGGCCTGCATCACGGTAGCTGAGGTAGTGCCGGTTCTTTCGATGGTCAGGATTTCCGAGAAAATCACGCCACCCTTTCCAGCTGCCTTTCCGTTTGAAGTATTCATCGGGAATGCGTGGAAACTTCCGGGGAAGCAACTTCCCTTCCCTTTTATAGGCATCAAATTTACGGGCCGAAATGACACCCTGAGGGACCAGTTTTCCCATGACGTATTGACGGGCTAAACCATAAGACCACCTGACAATTGAATCCCAGTCATCGACTGCAATTTTTTTCATAATCCTGATGTTCGCATAAACACAACAGAAAACTACCTCTTTCCAGGAGGATGGATTTGGCTTTTTTCGGGTTGGAAAGAAAAGGCAGGTAAAAAGGAATGCTGCAAAAGTATGGAATTTTCAGGCAAAATCAAAAAACAGATAACCTGCCCGGAATCTAATTTGTTATCTGATTATTTTCCATCTTTTTGGCCTCTTCCCAGATGTCGTTCATTTCGTCAAGGGTCATGCTGCTGAGTTTTCTTCCCAGTTTCAGGGTTTTGCTTTCAAGATACTTGAAACGCCGGATGAATTTAATATTGGTCTTTTCAAGGGCTGTCTCCGGATCAATATGGTAAAGCCTTGCAGCGTTGATGACCGAGAATAGCAGATCCCCGAATTCATCTTCGGTTTTCTCCCTGTCCATGGCTTCAATTTCAAGGCTGAGTTCACGGAGTTCTTCCTTTACCTTATCCCAAACCTGTGACCGCTCATCCCAGTCAAATCCTACTGCCCTGGCCTTTTCCTGTATCCGGCTTGCCTTTATCATGGCCGGTAGGGAGGCAGGCACGCCTCCCAGCACAGATGCATTTCCCTCCCGCATCTTTAATTCCTCCCAGTTTTTCTTGACCAGTTCGGGATTGTTCTGGACATCGGTATCTCCAAAGACGTGAGGGTGACGGAAAATCAACTTTTCGGCAATGGATTCGGCGACATCCCGGATATCAAACGCTCCGGCCTCTGATCCAATTTTTGCATAAAATACGAGATGAAGCAGCAGATCGCCAAGCTCTTTTTTTATGTGTTCCGTATCTTTCATCAGGATGGCATCCGCCAGTTCATAGGTTTCTTCGATGGTCAGGTTACGGAGGCTTTCGTATGTCTGTTCCCTGTCCCACGGACATTTCTCCCTCAATTCGTCCATGATCCTCAGCAATTTTTCAAGGGATGCTAGTTTTTCAGACATCGTGCTCATTTGTGATCAATCATAAAATTTTATCCTCACCACCGAATTAATGCTCAGGTTCAGCAGGTCGGCAGCATTTCCGCTGTTAATGGCGATCTCAAGCAATCCCAGCGAATTGAAAAGGGCCAGCAATTCGCCGGTCGAACTGTCGTGGTAATTTTTGTTCAACCGGTTAATCTTATAGTAATTGCTCTGAATGAATATGTCAAAAGGCCTGCCTTTTCTTATCTGATCAAAGAGCTCACGGCTGATATTGGTAATGGCATTCCGGAAGGAATCAATGTATACCACACTACCGTTGATGGTGGTTTCGTCAATGGTCGGAAGAATGGGGATCTGCTTTAAGACCGTCATGGGGGCTGTACCAAGCTCATTCCATTTCTTTTTGCGGATGATATTGCAGGCGCAATCGGCAAAACCATAAAGTTCAGCAAAACTGCCCGGATGATGCGGATCCTTTTTCAGTACCATGACCTCTTCCGGATCCTCATCCAGTAAAAGGCCGAAAAAGCCATTGTTGCAGCCAATAAAATATTGCCCGGATGCATGGATGACGACATGGGGCTTTTCCGGTGAAGATTCGGTATTGACACAGATAAGATGGATGGTGCCTTCGGGAAAGTGGCGGTAGCAGTTTCTGAGAATAAAGGCCGCCTGGGCGCTGTTAAAGGAGGATACCTGGTGGGTAATATCAACGATGGTGGTATCAGGACAAAGGCTCAGGATTCTGCCTTTGAGGGCGGCAAGATAATAATCATTCCTGTTCCAGTCGCTGATGATAGTAACTACAGCCATCGCAGGCAAATCTTTTGCTAATTTTCTGTAAGGAATTGAAGATTGAAAAAAATAGTCTTATTTTGTAAGGGCCAAAAGTAAGCATTATTCTTTAAATTGTATGATTGAAAAAACCATCTATCTGGAAGGCATCGATCCGCTTACCTTTTACGGGACCAACAATAAAAACCTTGATAAACTGAAGTCGAATTACCCCAAACTTCGCGTTATCGGCCGTGGCGTCGAAATTAAGGTAATTGGAGATCAGTCCGGCATTAGCCGCTTTGAAGATGATATCGACCGGTTGCTCGAATTTGTCCAGCAAAAGAATCAGCTTTCGGAGGAGGATATCGACAATATCCTGTCGAAAAAGGCTGGTACAGGCATTGCTCCGGATATAAAAGAGGAAGATATTATCGTATACGGAAACCAGGGTAAAGCAGTTCAGGCAAAGACCGTCAACCAGAAACGGCTGGTTCTTGAATACGGGCAGAATGATCTGATCTTCGCCATCGGTCCCGCTGGTACGGGCAAGACCTATACCGCTATTGCACTGGCAGTGCGGGCACTTAAAAACAAAGAAGTGAAAAGGGTAATCCTTACCCGGCCGGCAGTTGAGGCCGGTGAAAAACTTGGATTCCTGCCCGGCGATATGAAGCAGAAGCTCGACCCTTACCTTCAGCCCCTGTACGATGCCCTGGGCGACATGATACCGCATAAAAAACTGGAAAGCTATATTGAGGAGGGTGTCGTGGAGATTGCCCCCCTCGCCTATATGCGCGGCCGCACGTTGGGTGATGCTTTCGTGATACTGGATGAAGGACAGAATACCACGGTAAATCAGCTGAAGATGTTCCTTACCCGCATGGGCAAAAATGCCAAGTTTATCGTTACCGGGGATATCACCCAGATTGATCTGCCGGAAAGAAAACTTTCGGGTTTGATCATGGCGCTTAAACTGCTTTCCGGAATAAAAGGGATCTCCGTCATCGAATTTGATACCCGCGATATTGTGCGACACAGGCTGGTAAAGCATATTGTCCATGCCTATGAAAATAATATGCCAGAACAGGAATAAGAGCAACAAAAACCATACAACTATGACACAAGCACTGACAAAGACCAGTTTTTCCCTGCCGGGCCAGAAAGGGAAATATACCGGCAAAGTGAGGGATGTATACAACATCGACAACAAGTACCTGGTAATGGTTGTTACCGACCGGATATCCGCTTTTGATGTGGTATTGCCCAAAGGCATTCCTTACAAAGGGCAGGTATTGAACCAGATCGCTGCAAAATTCATGGATGCCACCGCGGATATTGTACCAAACTGGAAAATCGCCAGTCCCGATCCCATGGTCACCGTGGGTCATTTTGCAGAACCCTTTAAAGTGGAGATGGTGATCCGCGGATACCTTACCGGTCATGCCTGGCGGGAATATCATTCCGGAAAGAGATCCCTTTCAGGCGTGCCGATGCCCGAAGGCATGGTGGAAAATCAGAAGTTCCCGAAGCCCATTATTACTCCCACCACCAAAGCGGAGGCCGGACACGACCTTGATATTTCAAGGGAAGAGATCGTCGGTCAGGGAATTGTATCGGCCGATGATTATGCCATGCTGGAAAAATACACCCGGCTTCTTTTTGAACGGGGCTCAGAAATGGCTGCTGAAAAGGGCCTTATCCTTGTAGATACGAAATACGAATTCGGGAAAAAGGACGGTACAATATACCTGATCGATGAGATCAATACACCCGATTCGTCGCGGTATTTTTATGCAGAAGGCTATGAGGAAAAGCTCCGGAAAGGGGAACCCCAGAAACAGCTTTCCAAGGAATTCCTTCGCCAGTGGCTGATTCAAAATAATTTTCAGGGGAAGGCAGGACAGGTTGTGCCCGAAATGACGGATGAAATTGTACAGCAGGTGAGTGACCGGTACATTGAGCTGTATGAAAATATTACCGGCGACCGGTTTGTGCGTTCGGATGTTTCGCATGTGACGGAAAGGATTGAGGCCAATATACGTAAATGTCTGAAAGAACTGGAATAGGAAAATTCGTATTTTTACGCGGCATAATGGTTAAACTATCATAACAGTTGAATTCTTTTCTTCGATATCCGGCGCTTATAGTTTTTCTGATCCTTCCTGTATGCATGATTTCAGGACAGTTTCAACCTGCCGAGGTTGTCAGATCCGATCAGCGGGTCTCTGTTCAGGGGAAAACCTATTACATCCATACGGTAAAAAAAGGGCAGACTTTTTTCTCCATCTGTCGCGTATATGGAGTGAGCCAGGATATAGTCCTGAATGAAAATCCAGGCCTTGATCCTTCCGCGCTTGCCGAGGGACAGGCAATCCGTATTCCGGATTACACCCAGGTAACTCCTCCGCAATCGCGCAGAGAAGCGAAGCAGGAGGATGACCGGTTTTATTACCATACGGTAAAACCCGGACAGACCGTTTATTTTCTTTCCCGAAAATACGATGTGCCCGAGGAGTGGATCTATCAGTTCAACCCTGCAGCCAGGGACAATCTTGCAGCCGGACAGCGGATCATTATTCCGAAAAGAAAGGCGTTCGAATCCATCCTTTCCCCGGCCGATACCGGTTTGTACTACTATTACACGGTCAGGGAGAAGGATACCCTTTATTCCCTCTGCCAGGAATTCGGCGTCAGCCTTGACCGGATTATTATGGAGAATCCGGTTTTGCAGGAAGGATTAAAGGCCGGCACCATTATCCGTATACCCATTGTTAAAGCCGATACAGCCTCTGTACCGGTTGATTCCACCGAAATCCCTTTCGATGAATCGGAATGTGCGAACTGGATCCTTGATAAAAGGGATTTTAAGGTAGCCCTTTTGCTGCCGTTTCATGCGAATATAAGTACCCCGGAGCCCATGGAAAACGGTGCCAATCTGAATGTGGAAATACCGGAGGATCCGCTCAAACGGCAACAGGAACTTGTCGGCAAAAGCTTTATTGAATTTTATGAAGGTTTTCTGCTCTCCCTGGATAGCCTGAGAGAACTGGGTTATTCCGTGTCACTTTATGTATTCGATACGGAAAAAGATACCCTGAAAGTCAAAAAGATCATACAGCAGTTGTACCGGATCCAACCCGATCTCATCATAGGCCCCGTTTACTCTGAAGATGTAAAACTCGTCGGGGATTTTGCGCGGAACCAGGGTATTAACCTGGTTTCTCCCTTGTCAACCCGGATTGAACTGGTTACGGACAATCCGAATGTGATTCAGGTTGTTCCCACTGAGGAAACGGAGAACGCCTTCTTCGCCCGGTATATTTCCCAGTTTAAAAATAATCCGGTCATCCTTTTCCGTGACGAAGACTCGGTTTCGATGAGGGCATCCTGGAAATTAAAAAAGGAATTACTGCCCTATTTCGATACCGATTCCCTGGGAAATCCACTGAATTTCAGTGACTATAAGCTGAATGACTCTACCATGAGAAAACTCAGCAATATTTTGAAAAGCGATGCAGAAAACATCATCCTTATTATCTCTGAAAATGAACCGAATGTAGCATCCCTTATAGGAAAGCTGCATCTCATGTCGCGGATCTATAAAATGTCCCTTTATGGCGTTCCGGCCTGGCAGGTATGGAAAAGTATTGATATCAAATACTTTCATGCCATGCAGTTGCAGTACTATACTCCCTTTTATATCGATTTCACCAATGCAGATGTCATCCGCTTTATGAAAAAGTGCCGGAAAGTATACGGTTTTGAACCCTATGAAATCACACCAAAAGGATACAATTTCTGCATGCTTGGGTACGATATCGGGATGTACTTTATTTCAGCACTGGGACGATACGGATATGATTTTGCACGCTGCATGAATACCCTCGATATCAATTTGCTTCTCACCCATTATGACTTCATCAGAACAGGGGAAGGTTATTCCAACAAGACCATCTATATGATCCGGTATAAGACCGATTATACAATAGAGAAGGTGACCGTTCCCGAGGCAACCGGAACCGTTTCAGACTAACGAATAAACCAGTATCATTCCTCCCACTGCGAGGATAACAAGACCAAGATAACCGATAAGCTTTCGCAGCGATTTCTTTGATTTGCTGAGGCTTTCCCTGCGCTGCAAACGTTTTATGATTTTTCTCACCAGCTCATCGAGCGCGGAGGAGCTTTTTACGATGTAATCCATGGCCCCTGAATGGATGGCATTTACCGCTGTATCCACATCGCGAAGCGCAGTATGAAAGTATATATCCGTTGAAGGACTTGCTTCCCTGACTTTTGACAATACCTGCCGGCCACGCATTGCATTCTTTTCAAAAAGGTATTCGGTAATCAAAATATCCGGACAAAGTTTAAGGGAATGATACATCTTGTCGGGATCGGAGAAGACAATAACGGACCTGATCCCTGCAACCTGCAGGTATTGTGCTATGACCCGCTGATACACCACGTTGGGATCAAGGACAAATACAATGGTTTCTGAGGCTGATTTCATCCCAGGTCAGGTTTTTGGATGAACAAAAATAGGGAAGTCGTGACCCAAAGAAAAGTACTTTCTCAGACTATTTGATCAACAGCCTCAATATATTTACGAACGTCGAATTTTCGTTCACAACCAGCCCGGTTCATATAGCGGATCTTTCCAAAAACTCTTCTTTCGGCCCATGCGCGGTCATGGACACCTCCGATTGACCACATACATCCTGTGTACCCGTTTGGATCGCGACCGTCGAGCTGGTATTTGTCATTGAGGTA